>DATGWQ010000122.1:0-6674 GCA_035299385.1 Bacteroidales bacterium
TGCCGGGTGCCGGCTCTACTGACCCGAGAATTACAGGTTTGTAAGGCATTTCAAGGCAATCGGGCATATGTGCGGTAAATGAGACATTGAGAATTGCGGTTTTAATGCCCTGGTTCTCGGTTATGTCTTCAACTGTGGAAACGAGCTCGCCGGTTTCCCACGCAAAAGCGCTGCCCGGCTCAAGGATTACATGGATCCCCCATTTTTTCCTGAATTCCTTTATTACAGAAACAAGATGAGCAGTGTCGTAATTCTTTCGTGTCATCAGGTGTCCGCCTCCCATGTTTATCCATTCCACCATGCGCAGGTATTTTCCGAACTTTTCCTCAACAACTTTCAATACTTTTTCGAGAGCGTATGAATCCGATTCGAACAGCACATGAAAATGCAATCCTTCAATCTCTTCAGGCAATCCATACTGATCAAGAATTTGGGCTGTAACACCTAATCTCGAGCCGGGTGAGCACGGATTATAGATGCCGTGACTTATTTCTGAGAACTCGGGATTTATCCTGATCCCTGCCGAAACCTTTTTCGAATATTTAGTAATTTTATTCGAAAATTTTTCCCATTGCGCCAGGGAATTGAAGGTTACATGTGAGCTGTACCCTAAGATATCATAAAATGAATCTTCATCATAGGCAGGAGAATATGTATGAGCAGGTGCTCCGATTTCATCAAAGCAGAGCCTGGCTTCATCGGGTGAGCTGGCTGCAGCTCCTCTTATATATTCCTTAAGTATCGGAAAAACTCCCCACATTGCAAAGCCCTTGAAGGCAAGGATGATCTCAGCTCCTGATTCGTCAGAGACATGTTTGATGAGTGACAGGTTATTGCGGAATCTCTCTTCGTCAATTACGTAGCAAGGGGATGGAACTCTATTATAATCAACCATTTATTTTCTTTTTAAACGCAAAGCACGCAAAGTTTTTACAGAAAAGAACGCAGAGAACTTTTGCTTACTCTGCGGTCTTCTTTGCGCACTCTGCGTTAAACCTTAAATTTTATAATTCAAGATCAACGTCGTGCAACTCAACCCAGGGAAGACCCAGCCGGTTGAGTTCCGCCATGAAAGGATCGGGATCGAACTCCTCCACATTGAATACGCCTGGTTTCTTCCATAAACCTTTCAGATACATCATTGCACCAATTGCAGCAGGGACTCCCGTTGTGTAGCTGACAGCCTGAGTTCCGGTTTCCCTGTAGGCATCTTCATGGTTGCAGTTATTATAAATGTAATAGGTCTTTTCCTTATCATTTTTAATACCTTTTATCCGGCAGCCGATGGAAGTCTTTCCCTTGTAATTTGCCCCGAGGTCGCCCGGGTTTGGAAGCACGGCTTTAAGAAACTGTATGGGAACGATCGGCCTGCCCTCGTACATTACCGGTTCAATTCCGGCCATGCCGATATTCTGAATTACACGCAGGTGAGTCAGGTACTCCTGCCCAAAAGTCATCCAGAAACGGGCTCTCTTTATAGTGGGGAAATTTTTAACAAGGGATTCAAGCTCCTCGTGATAGATCAGGTAGGATTCTTTGGGCCCGATCTCAGGATATTTAAGCGGCTTATGGATCTCATGTGGCTCGGTCATCACCCATTTGCCGTTTTCCCAGTATTTTCCTTTTTGTGTTACTTCCCTGATGTTTATTTCAGGATTGAAATTGGTGGCAAAAGGTTTTCCATGGTCACCCGCGTTGCAATCCACTATGTCGAGATAATGAATTTCATCAAAATGATGTTTTGCTGCATAGGCTGTGAATATTGAAGTTACACCCGGATCAAATCCGCAACCAAGGATGGCAGTTATACCGGCATTCTTATATTTATCCTTGTAGGCCCATTGCCAGCTGTATTCAAAATGAGCTTCCTCAGGCGGTTCGTAGTTTGCGGTGTCAAGATATGAAACACCTGTTTCGAGGCAAGCATCCATAATATGGAGATCCTGGTACGGAAGTGCAACATTCACCACAAGATCAGGCTTGTAAGATTTGATCAGGTTAACCATCTGATGAACATCATCGGCATTCACTTCAGCAGTTTTGATGCGATTGCCGCCAATTTTCTCAGCAATAGCGTCGCACTTCGACTTTGTCCTGCTCGCAAGCATTATTTCACTGAATACTTCAGGCAGGGAAGCCATTTTATGTACCACAACCGTACCTACCCCCCCCGCTCCAATAACCAGAACTTTTCCCATAAAGATTTTTGTTTTGTTTAATATTGTTTATCTAAGCTCCTGCAACTAAACCATCACATTATTGCCACCCAACGGGGTGCGCAGGCTAAAGTCCCCTTTTTGGGATTTAGGGTAAATTGCACGTAAAGATACTATTTTCCGTTAAGCATACCAGTGTATAATGAAAACAGAGCAATGCACATTTCTGTTTATATTTGCACCTGAATTACCAGAAGGCTGATGAAACTGTTCAACCCGATCCTGATTATCCGTATGCTTGGTACGATTTTGTTTGTTGAAACAGGTACCTTCCTTCTTTGTCTTCCTGTTGTGTACATATATCATGAGCCTGCAGCACCCTTTATCTTTTCGGCACTGATCACGCTTGCAGTCTCAACTTTGTTTTCAGTCATTTCTGAAAAAAAGAAAGAAAGCTCATCAAGGCTCAGCAACAGGGATGCCTACATTGTGGTATCTTTTGCATGGGTCCTCTTTCTTCTTGCAGGGACTCTCCCCTACCTTCTCAGCGGAACAATAAGATCATTCACGGATGCATTTTTTGAATCAAGCTCGGGATTTACGACCACCGGCTCCACAATAATACCAGATCTGAACCTCGTATCCCACTCTATTCTTTTCTGGAGGAGCCTGACACACTGGATCGGAGGCATAGGCATTATAGCCCTTGTAATTATTATCCTTCCGTCGCTGAGGATAACAGGGTACCAGCTTTTCACCCTGGAATCGTCGCTAAATGAAAAGATTCATCCAAAAACACAGGCAATAGGGATCAGGATCCTCATCATTTATCTTGGCCTGACCATATCTGAAATAGTTCTCCTGTCGATCGGGGACATGGATCTTTTTGAAAGCGTATGTTACTCATTCGGCACTGTTGCAACCGGAGGATTCGGGCTAAGGAACGACAGCATGGTTTCATTTTCCCCTTACAGCCAGTATGTTGTGATGATATTCATGTTTTTTGCAGGCATCAGCCAGGTAGTGTATTATTACATTCTGAAATTCAATTTTTCAAAAGTCCGTCAAAACGAGGAGCTCTGGTTATACATCATAGTCATACTGATTGCAGGTACGCTGGCAAGCTCAATTCTGCTTACCGAAACCACCCTCACGCCTGAAGAGGCTTCAAGGCATGGATTCTTCAATATTATTTCGGTGATCACAACGACCGGATTTGTATCCGCCGATTATCTCCTGTGGCCGGGACCAGCTGTGCTGCTGATTTTCCTGCTGATGTTTTCCGGTGCAAGCACTGGCTCAACAACAGGAAACATCAAGATAGCCAGGCACCTGATAGTGATAAAATCGATAAAAGCAGCTTTTACCAGGTTAAGTCATCCTAACGCGCTGGCCAACGTCAGGTTGAACGGAAGGCTTGTTGCGGATAAGACCTGTGTGGCTGTGATTTCATTTCTCGTGCTTTACCTGTTCATTTTCATGACGGGAACAGTTGTAATCGTCTCTACAGGATCGGATGCCGTAACGGCAGCAAGCTCAGTTGCAGCATCTCTCGGCAATATCGGACCAGGACTTGGTATGGCCGGCCCGATGAATCATTATGCACATTTTCCTGAATCTGCCAAGCTCATCTTCAGTATGCTTATGATAGTAGGAAGGATGGAGATAATAACGATACTTACGCTATTTACCCGTTCATTCTGGAAGCTTTGAAATGAGCCTGGCATTCTCAAGGCTTTCAGGGGTCCCGATATCGCCCCAGAAACCACTGTCATCCTTGTATGTGCAAATTTGGTGCTTCCTTGCCAGGCGGAGGTAAAGGGTTGTCATTGAATATATTCCTTCTTCCATATAACGGAAAATCTCAGGATCGACCACATGGATTCCCGTAAATCCCGCTTCAGCAAGATTACTCTTTCTGGTTATTATCATCTCCTCCCCCGTTGTCGCATTCTTCCAGCCACAGACAATACCATTCCTGTCAACAAGGAAAAACCTGTTGCCTGTCCGGCTCCTGACTGCCAGTGTGGCGAGTCCTTTTTTGCCCAGATGAAAATGGTACAGCGCCGAGAGATCGAAATTTGTAACAATGTCAACATTGTACACAAGGAATGGCTCCCTGTCAAAGAAATGTCTTGCTTTAAAGAGACCGCCTCCTGTTTCCAGGAGTTCTTCCCTTTCGTCAGAAACGGCAAGGTCGAAACCTTCATTTCGAAGGGTTTCAATCTCTTCCTCGACCATTCCGGGGAAGTGATGAACATTGATTATTATGCTGCCGAATCCATGTTTTGTACAATTCTCAACAGCAAGCCGCAAGGCTGTTTTTCCATTGATATCGACCAGGGCTTTCGGCATGCTTTCGGTTATGCTTCCAAGCCTTGTGCCTTTACCTGCGGCAAAGATCATGGCTTTCATGCCTCTTTGTGATTTTCTTTGAGTTTCTTAAACATTGGTGTAAGCGGTATCGCCCGTATGGTATTGTACAGTTCAGGAACCCTGAGGTGGTCCTCTGCAGCTTCCGATACTTTTATCAGCAGTTGCACACCGGGCACAATACTTTCAATGAAAGTTGGCTTCTGCTCGTAAAGTCCCCTGAATCCAAAAGCTCCAAGCGCCTGCATTATCCTTATCATGCTGAAGCCTGTGTAATAACCCCTGAATTTCTTCTTATCCTCTCTGGTCAGGGCGCAGAAGTTTTCAATGTAATACGCAAGCAGCTCTTCCCTGTCTTTGTCCGACATTGGAATTTTGGCATCATAGAGCATCGATGCAACATCGTATTGGGGAGCACCCTTTCTCCCACCCTGGTAATCAATGAACCAGGGATCATCACCGAGTATCATCACATTGGCCGTCTGGAAGTCACGGTAAAGGAAATAATCCTGTCCGGTTTCCAGCAGGAAGTCAGCAAGGCTGTTGAAATCCTTCTCGAGGTGCCTTTCGTTGAATGGAACCGCAAGGAGCTTGAGAAGCATGTATTTGAAATAATTCAGGTCCCACATCATCGACTGCCTGTCGAAGCTTTTGTGGGGGTAGCACAGATCCAGGTCAAGCCCCTGAATTCCATTGATCTGGAATTCTATCAGGTTATCGAAAATTTTTCGGTAAAGAGTCTTTGTCTCACAATTAAAATCTGAAATATCATCTCTCCTGTGAAGCCAGGTGTAGAGGTTTATGTCCCCGAGATCGCGGAGATAGTAGACATATTTTTCAGGAAGATAACCGTAGACTTCAGGAACAGGAAGGTTCAATCCGATAAAATGCCTGGTGAAACCCAGGAATGCCTCATTCTCTTCAGGATTTGCATTGTATGCACCAATAATGGTTTTGTTCTTGTCAAATATCCTGAAGTATCTCCTGTCCGAGCCCGATTTGGGCAATGCAGTCACCCTAATGTCTGATTCCCCGAATAACTCCTTGTAGCCTTCTGCAATTATCTCATTCTCATCCATTACACTAATTTTTTATTCCAGGGATCAGCACCGAACATTGGAACAACAAAATTACTAAAAATTAAACAACAGGGAGCAAACAGAGTTTAAGTATGACCGTATTTATTTCGGCTGCTCAGCCTTCCATGCTCTTCTCAAGCTCGCGTGCATGCCTAAGGAAAGTGTCGCAATCCATCTCACGGTAGAAAACCATCCCGTGGGTTGATCTGAGCTTGGGGCTTTCATTGTCGTAGAAGAAATCCTTGCCGAGGATAAGCTGCACTCTTTTGAACTGTTCAACCCATATCTTTTGTGAAAGCTCACTGAAAGGCCCGTTGAATTCCGGGCTGGGGAACGACGCTTCCACTTGGCTTATATAGCAATTCCTGAATGAGGAATTCAGCACGGCCATGGAGTTGAGCGAAACCGGGACGAATACATTTGATTCTGAAGGATGAAAACGGTGCCAGACATTCCTGTACCCGATTATCCTCAGGTTATTCAGATCCTTTTCCTTCTGCCATTGCCTGAGAGCTTCAGCAATTGCCTGCAAAACCTTGTAATGAGTGTCAGGACCGGCGCCTTCCGGATCGAAGGCAAGACTGATTATGTCAGGCTGGATCCGTCTCAGCAGGTCAAGTACGGGCTGAACATCCCTTTTTCCCTGCGGCTGTGGCGTAAACAGGTCGCCGGTATAGAATCCGAGCCTCATATGTTCGATATTCTGAATTCTTACTCCATAATGCGCCCACACGAGCTCTTCTTCGAATTCACGCATCATACCTTTCAGCTTCTGGATATCGGGAGTATCTTTCTGCCCGCTGTAGCTTCCTTCAAGCTGTACTATATTCTGCCTTATCCTGTTTTTCAGCTCTTCATCCGATTTCAGCCCGTATATTCCAACCATTACCCTTATCAGCCTGTGACATATGCCCCTCAGCTTTCCCTGATCGTCCCTGTCTGCAATTTTGTCGAGATAGTGGCTCACATCTTTATGGAACTTGAAGTTGTAACCCTTTTCGAAAAAATCAGGATAATGCAGCATCCCGATCCTGTCTTCTTCGATGTGCCTGAGGCATTCTTCCAG
>DATGWQ010000123.1:0-1661 GCA_035299385.1 Bacteroidales bacterium
ATGGAATATGTAAGGTTAGGGAATTCAGGAATCAGGGTGTCAAGAATATGCCTTGGCACGATGACGTACGGGAAAAGAAGTGACAGGTGGAAGTGGGTGCTTGAAGAAGATGAGAGCAGTCCGTTTATCAAAAAGGCCCTGGAGCTGGGAATTAATTTCTTTGATACTGCTGATGTGTATTCGTATGGAGCAAGTGAAGAGATCCTCGGCAATGCGCTGCAGGAATACGCAAGGCGTGAAGAGGTGGTCATAGCAACGAAAGTATTCAACCAGATGAGCAACGACCCTAATGATAAAGGGCTCTCAAGAAAGCATATCATGAAATCCATCGATGCAAGCCTCAAAAGGCTGAAAACAGATTACGTTGACCTGTACCAGGTACACAGATGGGATTACAATACCCCCATAGAAGAAACACTTGAAGCTTTAAATGACATTGTAAAATCGGGCAAGGCGCTTTATATCGGTGCATCTTCGATGTACAGCTGGCAATTTGCAAAGGCATTGCACCTGTCTCACCTGCATGGCTGGACGAAATTCGTATCGATGCAGCCACATTACAACCTGATATACCGTGAAGAGGAAAGGGAAATGATCCCCCTCTGCCAGGATCAGAAAATCGGAATTATTCCCTGGTCACCGCTTGCAAGGGGTTTATTGACAGGAAACAGGACGAAAGAAAGAAATGAGACATTTCGCGCCCAGACAGACGAATTCGGCAAAATGCTTTATAAGATGGATTCGGATTTCGAGATTGCAGGAAGAGTAACTGAATTATCCCGAAAACTAGGGATCCCTGATGCACAAATTGCGCTTGCCTGGATGTGGTCAAAACCATATATAACTGCCCCGATCATCGGAGCGAGCAAGCCGGGGCACCTGGAAGATGCTGTCGCTTCTCTCTCGGTCAGATTGGGGGATGATGAAATTAAATTTCTTGAAGAGTTATACCAGCCCCATCCTGTCCTCGGCCATATCTGATCTGAAACAAACGCAGGACCGCACAATTAAAGGCGAACTTTGTTATATAACGAAACGGAATTAAAATGAAATACTTAATTATCTCATTGGCAATAATTATGGCAAATATTTTTCACGCAACGAGTCAGGGAGTGTCCATCGGTGACAGGATCCCGTCTTTTAAGGCAACCGCTGATGACGGATCTTCATGGAATCTCAGCGATCATCTCGGGAAAGATTATCTTGTCGTTTACTTCTTCCCGGGTGCAATGACCAGCGGTTGTACAAAGCAGGCATGCGCCTATCGCGACAACAAGCAGAATCTTGTTTCAGAAGGAATTGATGTCGTCGGCATCAGCAGCGATAATCCTGAAAACCTGAAACTTTTCAAAAAGGCAGAAAACCTGAATTTCACCCTTCTTTCAGATGACAAAGGTGACATCGCCAAGTTATTTGGTGTTCCCACAGGCCAGGGCGGAAGCATTATAAGGACCGTTGACGGCAAGGAATACCAGCTCACTCGCGACTTCAGCGAAAAACGCTGGACCTTTATCGTCGACAAGGACGGGAAGATCGTTTATAAGAACGATGCCGTGGATCCCGAAAAGGATTCAGAACAGGTCCTGAATTTCATAAAAGAACATAAACAGGCCGGAAGCTGAAGCGGATAATTCTGTAAAATCGGAATATTGAAGAACAAA
>DATGWQ010000124.1:0-2028 GCA_035299385.1 Bacteroidales bacterium
CTAACCCTAACCCTAACCCTAACCCTAACCCTAACCCTAACCCTAACCCTAACCCTAACCCTAACCCTAACCCTAACCCTAACCCTAACCACTAACCCTAACCCGATACCTCACCCTATCCTCCGGCCCTAACTGACACCCTAACCACAGCCCCTGACCCAAACCCTATCTTCCGACCCAGACCCTGACCCAGACCCGATGGTCCGGCCCAAAGCCCGAAGGGCTACCCTGTAGGGGGCCGGACCCAGAGGGTCCCTGTATCTATTGCAGCCGTAGGCTGCAACTGTATCTTTTACGGCCGTAGGCCGTAACTGAATCTCTTCCGAAAGGCTGCCTCTGGCAGCCTCGGATTACTATTGTGCCTTCTATAGGAAATTCAACAAATTCGTGTCTCTATATAGAGACACACTCTTGAGTTAGGGTCTGTAGTTTAGGTTCAGGTCTGGGTCTGTAGTTTGGGTTCGGGTCTGGGTCTGGGTTGGTTTGAGCTGCTTTTTTCAGCCCTAAGTATGACCCTAACTATGGCCCTAATATCAGCCCCTAATCTATACTTTAGGCTGGAAGTTAGGGTTATGTTAGGGTCAAAGTTAGGTATAGGGTAGCGTAAAGTTAAATATATTTATTGAAGAGGTTTTCCCTTGGGTTATAGTAAAAAGAGTTAGGGTTAAATAATAATCAGCTAATTGTAAGCTATTTTATAAGAATATATACGTATCTAAAAAAAATTACTTAAACAGAAATTGAATCCTAGACCTTTAAAAACCTTAGCGTTAAAAAAGACATAATATAATACTATAACCCTAAATTATATCTTTACTAATCTTGGGTTCCTTAAGGGTGTTTATTTTAATCTACAATGCCTCTATTATAGCTATTTTTCCCTTTTAAAAAGCAAAGGCCTCTCGTTGAACTGAACCCTAACTCTAAGAGTTAAGCTATAAAGGCAATATTAGTATCATATAAAACTGCTTTTTTAGAGCTTTAGAATAGTATTCATGTCTTTAGGTTAAGCCTTGTTTGAATACGCTAGGCCTTGTTAAAGTGAACTTATATAAGGTTAGCCAGGGTTCCTGGTCAGGAGTAAAGCCAAGAGTCCTAGTTAAGGGTAGAGTTAGGATCCCTAGTTAGGGGTTAAGTTAGGGTCCCTAGTCAGGGGCAGAGTTAAGATCGGCAGGTAAGGTCGGTAAGAGAAGCCATTTCCATTTACTTTCATCTATAAATCAAGCCATTTTCCTCTCTCAACCTCTCTCAAACTATCTCTCTCAACCTCTCTCAAACCATCTCTCTCAATACTCTCTTTTATACCTTCAAGGCCTCCAAGGTCTCTCAACACTCTCTTTTCCCTTTATATCTTCAAGGTCTCTCAACACTCTCTTTTCCCTCTATATCTTCAAGGTCTCTCAATACTCTCTTTATACCTTTAAGGCCTCTAAGGTCTCTTAACACTCTCTTTCCCCTTTATATCTTTAAGCTCTCTTAATACTCTCTTTTCTCTTTATACCTTCAAGGCCTCTAGGTCTCTTAACACTCTCTTTTCCCTCTATATCTTCAAGATCTAAGGTCTCTCTTCTCTTTATACCTTCAAGGCCTCTAAGGTCTCTCAACACTATCTTTTCCCTCTATATCTTCAAGGTCTAAGGTCTCTCTTCTCTTTATACCTTCAAGGCCTCTAAACGCAGCATGGCAACACATCAGTGCCCCAGCTGCAAGGCCAGCTACAAAGATATCCTTGACCATATAAGGAAAAAGCACCCAACTACGCCCTTTACGACCTTGCAACTCCAGCCAGTCGGCTTGGTTCCCTGCCCAGAGTGCGGCACGGCTTGCCGAAGCGCCCACGGCGCCGCCGCACACATGGCCAAGATCCACGGCATCACAGGAGCCCACAGGATCTCTACAGGGCTCCGAATCCGAACACAGCCACCTGGATCAGCCACGCCCGCCCCCCGTGCTAATACCTTCAGCCCGGACCTTCAGGCCATCCAAAAGCTCCCCACACAACCAGAGAGCCCACGGCACACCCTGCAC
>DATGWQ010000125.1:0-3731 GCA_035299385.1 Bacteroidales bacterium
AGTATACAGGTCCCTGAAAAGACAACCAGCGCTGCCGCCAGGATATTCAATCCTTTGAGGTTAGCAATCCTGTAAAGAATAATTATTGCCAGAGTTGTGGCAATAGCAGCAATAACCAGGGGCAGCCCTGCATCAAAGAACCAGCTTCTTCCTCCTGTGATAAGATCAATCAGATACAGGTCTGCCAGAACGGTAATCACCAGTCCCGGCATAATTATCAGCGGCCTTTTGTAGGCATGAAGGAATAAAGTCCCGATCAACCACATCCCAATAATCGTTGCATCGGCAAAAAGAGACCATGTGAGTTTTTTTTCAATCACCAGGTCGACGATGGTGCAAACTGCAACAGCAGAAAACGTTATGACTGCACTCAATTCCCATAATGATCTTCTGATCTCTTTTCTCTGGAGGTTAGCTATTTCAACAGGATAATTGAAAGAGTGAACCGGATCGACGGTGTGCTCGAGCGGATTTTTTCCGCAAAGGGGACATATGAGAAGACCATCATCAAGCTCAACACCACAATTGACACATATTGTCATATCATTGATTTTTAATTCTGAACCCTGACATGAACCCCGGCATCAATAAAATGCCTGAGAATAAGTCTTTCAACATCAGGAGATCCAGTCAGGTTTAGAAAGGTAATCCTCAAACTGCCTTTAAATGTTACCATAGCGCATCCAAGCTTTACTTTCAGATTTGGCGGGGGAGGAATAATCTCAAAGCTGTCGATGAAGGTTTCCATCACAGGAGGTATTGAGATAACCCCGAGATTCGTAACAAGTCCCGTAAATCTCTTTGAGGCAAATCCCCTGTAAATGGAGGCTATTGCAAGCTTTTTTATGAAGAGTGGAAGCATTCTTATGAAAAACAGCTTTTCGTAACCAACATTCTGGGAAAGAAACCTGGAAATCTGCTTTACATCCGAGCTGAACTGGAGCTGGTGATGAACTGAATGAACAACCTCATCAAACGTATAGGTACCCAGTCTCATGTCAAGTTCGGGCAGGACGAAGAGAGAAAAATTCCGCATGGTCCGGCTTGAACATTTTTTCCTCATATTCACAGGCAATTCTATCCTCAGGACTTTCTTCCGGGATTTATGCTTCCC
Source organism: Bacteroidales bacterium (assembly GCA_035299385.1). Lineage (GTDB taxonomy): Bacteria > Bacteroidota > Bacteroidia > Bacteroidales > VadinHA17 > LD21. The sequence continues at coordinate 1,115 of DATGWQ010000125.1, forward strand.
TGCTGTTTCGAGGAATATCTTCTGAAGCGAGAAGAGATAAACTGCAACAAAGTATTCGGTGATGGATACTTTATGAGTACGGGCAAGTTCGAGCATCTGGTCAACACTCACAATTGCCCTTGTGATCCGAAGCCTGGGCCTTTCATTCAGAAGGAAAGGGAGATGCCATGCTTTCGGCAGTTTCAAAGGCGGTGGCAACTTCCGGAAAAATCTCTTATACCCGTCTTCGAATTCTTCCTCTGAGACAGGCATGGATGGAAGAATAATATCTCCGGGAGAACCAGGATCCTTACCAGAAGCAACCAGGTATGTGTACAAAAGTGATTTCAGATATTCAAGTGCACCGCCGCCATCAGTCAGTATATGGATGAATTCAACAGAAATCCTGTTTTCTTTTGCTATTATCCTGTACAAAGGTTCATTTTTTCTTTTCAGGGCGAATGCGGTGCATGGCACATTGCCCTCGACCTGTATATGCGGCAGGTTTTTGTTGAATTCAAGGAAATGCCAGAAAAGACCGCTTCCAAGGGATACATTGAAATAAGGAAAACGTGCCGAGGTGATGCTTACTGCTTCCCTGAGCGACCTGTAGTTCACAGGCTCATTTAACGATGCGGTAATCCTGAATACTGAAGTGAGATCTTCAGAAATTATGGCAGGAAAAAGCTTCGCGGCATTGTCAAGCGTAAGCCAACCCTTTTCCATGAAAGAGCTCAGGTTATCTGATTTATCAGCCATTCCCGTCCCTTATTTTTTTCTTGTGGGATTTGAAAAAGTCCCATATGACTTCATTTGCATCAAAGTCCCTGCACGTTCTTCCGATATGCCTGGCCGGCAGGTATTGCAAACCTCCCGGCCAGGTATGTCCTCCGCCTTCAACAGTGTAGAGAATGACCTCTGTCCCCTCGGCAATATTAGCATATTTATTCACAATAACCCTCGATCCGTCCGAAGGATCCTTATCGGGCAGCTCATAAATCTCAGCAGACGTTTCACACCTGTTCCTTTTAATCCAGAATTCTATTGATTCCTCAACTGAAAGGAGGCGCCCCAGTTTCACTTTCTCGAATTTTGCCGTCACCTCCCCTCCCTCATAGGGGACGACCGGGTCTGCGGTATTATTGATCGAGAGAACAGAAACAGGTTCGGCGGGGAAGCATTCAGGATGAAGCATCACTGGTATGTTCCCGTCTACAGGTGCTATTGCAGCAATCCTGCCCGACAATTCACAGGCGAGACGGTATGCCATAATGGCGCCGTTTGAAATACCTGTGACGTATACTCTTGAAGGATCAGCATTGAAATTGACCAGGGTGTCGTCGATCAGGCGCGAGATGAAACCGACATCGTCGATATTCTCCCTGTGTGCCTTGTCATTCGACTGTTCATCCGACCGGCCGTCATTCCAGTTCATTTCAACAGCATCCGGATAGGCTGCAATGAACCTCTCCCTCTCCGCAAGCCTGTTGAAGCCCTTCCGTGTAAGAAGTATCATGCTCTCCGCATTGGCTCCCCTCCCGTGAAGGATGATCACCAGCGGTATCCTCCCGTTCTCCTTTGACGATGGCAAATGTAGCCTGTACCTTCTCCTGATTCCGCCATGGTCAATGATCCTTTTTGCAATGTGCCCGTCCGGGGATTTTGTCATGGACATGCTCAGCCCGGCAATGATCCTGATAGCTGCAGACCAGACTCTGAGAGCAACCGAGCTGAATTTATTAATCATGGCTGCAGAACTTATTTGATTGTGGACATGGCACTTCGACCCTGTTAATCAAAGGTACTATAAAATGATGTGAACGCCTAATCAGGTGTTAAGCAGTTTGATCTTCGAAACCATAAGGGTGACACCAATTCCAAAAATTCCGATAAGGGCGAACGAGTACCGCAGCCCGAATGCATTGGAGATGTATCCGATAACAGGAGGGCCCATCAGGAAACCGAAATAACTCACGCTTGCGACTGTAGCAAGGGCTATGCCCGGTGCAATTTTGGAATGTCTCCCGGCTGCGCTGTAGACAGACGGTATAATGCTCGAGACACCAAGGCCAACGATCATGAATGCAATTGTCGAGGAGACAATATCAGGGAAGAGGACTGCGGTGTAGAGTCCAGCCGTGATCATTATGCCGCTTATCTGCAGGAGTTTTTTACGTCCGATTTTTGAAATGATGTAATCCGCAAGAAATCGTCCCGAAGCCATCATCACCATAAAAGAAGCATACCCGAGGACAACCAGTGAAGCAGGGGCTTTTACAACATCCTTGAAATAGATGCCGCTCCAGTCGAACATCGTTCCCTCGCTTGCCATGCTGAAGAACCCGATAATACCAAGTCCGACCAGTGTCTTATCCGGCTTATTGAAGAATTTTCGCTTCGACTCCTCCGCACTCCCCTGCTGTCTTCCTTTCAGCAGATGCCCGTTGTTGAACCAGATGATTGTCCACACTATGAGCAAAACAGTCAGAAAATGCCAGTAAGGCATTATCTTAAGATTGATCATCAGCATCCCGACAAGTGCGCCGGTAAAGCCGGCAATGCTCCAGCCCCCATGAAATGAAGCCATTATGGGCCTCTGGTAAAGCTTCTCGGTGGAAACTCCCTGTGTATTTATAGA
>DATGWQ010000126.1:0-1892 GCA_035299385.1 Bacteroidales bacterium
GCTGGCGGCCCGGCTCAGGCTTCCTGCAATCTATTTCGAACGGTTTCTGGTCGCAGATGGCGGCCTAATGTCCTACGGGCCCGATCTGGTCGATCAGTATCGTCGCGCAGCTAGCTATGTCGATCGCATCCTCAAGGGCGAGAAGCCCGCCGACCTGCCGGTCGTGCAGTCGACCAAGTTTGAGCTCGTCATCAACCTGCCGACGGCGCGAGCGCTGGGCCTCGACGTGCCAGCGCAACTGCTCGCCCGCGCCGACGAGGTGATCGAATAACGATGCCGTTTGCTGCGGTGCGTCGGTCGCGATTGATGTGGTGGACGACGCCCGCTCCCGGCATCGAGTGCCATAGGGTGGTTCGTCGAAGACGAATCACATGAGGGGAGCCGTCCACATGCAGATTACCACGATCGGTTTGGATATCGCCAAGAACGTATTCCAGGTTCACGGCATCGACGCGACGGAGAAGGTCGTCGTCAGAAAGCAACTCCGCCGCGGCCAGTTGATAAAGTTCTTCGAGGCCCTGGCGCCGTGCCTTATCGGCATGGAAGCCTGCGCCACGGCACATTATTGGGCACGCGAGCTGACGAAGCTCGGCCACGATGTTCGGCTGATGCCGGCGAAGGATGTAAAGGCCTACGTTAAGCGCAACAAGAACGATGCCGCCGACGCCGAGGCGATCTGCGAGGCGGTCAGGCGCCCGACCATGCGGTTCGTCACGGTCAAATCGGCCGAGCAGCAGGGCCGGCTGATGCAGCATCGCGTACGCGATCTCCTGATGCGCCAACGCACCCAATTGATCAATGCCTTGCGGGCACATTTGGCGGAGCTCGGCATAGCGGCTGCACAGGGGCGAGAAGGAATCAAAGAGCTATTGGCGATCGTTGCGCAGGATGGAGATTCGCGCTTGCCGGTCGATGCCCACGCCAGCTTGATCGTGTTGGCGGCGCAGCTTCAGGCTGTACAGACGATGATCGGATCGATTGAGAAACGGATCGTCGGGCAGCATCGCTCGAACGAGGCGAGCAAGCGACTAGAGACCATTCCCGGCATCGGCGTTTTGGGAGCGACCACTATCGCCGCCGTCGTCACGGACCCGAAGATATTCCGATCGGGGCGTGATTTTGCGGCCTGGATCGGGCTGGTGCCGCGGGAAGATTCAACTGGCGGCAAACAGAAGCTGGGGCCGATCTCGAAACAGGGTGATCGCTACTTGCGTCGTATCCTGGTCGTTGGAGCCTGTTCCGTCTTGCGGCGTGCGCGCCAGCAGCCGGAGAAGTATCCCTGGCTGACACAGCTTCTCGCCCGGCGACCGTTCAAGGTTGTTGCGGTCGCGCTTGCCAACAAGATGGCGCGGATCGCCTGGGCATTGCTGGCCAAGGGTGGGACCTACCGGGCGCCTCGCCTAAAGGCGGCCTGACAAGGAGCTCGGCAATGAAAGAATGAAAGAATGAGGTTGCGTCCGTGCGTTCAAGAACTGCAGGGGTGATGACGACATTGATGCGAAACGGTCGAGACCGTCGATCGGGAAAACCCGTTAAGTGCCACGCGATACTTGAGCGCGTGCGATTGTTTGGGACCCGATCAGCGGATTACATCAGGGCCAGCAGCCACAACGGCTGCATTCAAAGGCCGAATACATGGCTGCACCCGAACGCTTCGCTGAAATGTCCGATTTATCCCTTGCACCGCGGGCGTCGTCCATACATGGCACTTAGCGGATAATTGCGGCATCGCGACAATTTGGTCGCTATTGGACAAGAGCGGACATTGAGAAGCTGCTGCTTATCGCAACCTAGTCAAACCACGTGATCGGATTTCGGAGAGACCGCCGCGAGGCGGTCTTTCTGTTTCAGCGGTTCCGTCTCACTCAGCTCAATGCTGCCGGTAGGCCCTA
>DATGWQ010000127.1:0-1883 GCA_035299385.1 Bacteroidales bacterium
AGTAAACAAACATCTTTCGATGGTAACTACAATTGAGAAGAAGAGCCCTCATGTGCTCAGGCATACTTTTGCAACCCACCTGCTGAACAGGGGTGCGGATCTGAACTCCATCAAAGAGCTCCTCGGGCATGCCAATCTGTCTGCAACCCAGGTTTATACGCACAATACATTTGAAAAACTCAAACAAGTATATGTCAATTCCCATCCCAGGGAAAAAGATAAAAAGAAGCCCGGATCCAGGGCTATTGTTAACCAAATAATAGGAGGTACCACCATGAACGTTCAGATTCACTCAGTTCGGTTCGATGCCGACAAAAAGCTGATCGACTTTGTAAACCAGAAGCTTGGAAAGCTAAACCAGATCGGGGAAGATATTGTCAATGCTGAAGTATTTCTCAGGCTTGACAAGGATGATGAGAGGGAGAACAAAATCAGCGAGATAAGGCTTGAACTACCGGGAGGACCTTTATTTGCAAAAAAGCAGAGCAAGACATTTGAAGAGGCAATGGACGGCGCTCTGGACGCAATCAAAAAACAGATTACCAAGCACAAACAAAAGAAGAGAGGCGTCTGATTTCAGTATGATTAAAATTACGCCGAATTTATTTTGAATTATAAAATATAAATTCATACATTTGCAAACCGTTTTTTAAGGGTGTATTGTGCCCGCGGGACGTTCTTTAAATTGCCGATGTAGCTCAGTTGGTCAGAGCAGCTGATTTGTAATCTGCAGGTCGGGGGTTCGAATCCCTTCATCGGCTCTTTAAGTTTGTAGATGTGATGTCTTAAGGGACATTCTGTTTTTATGAAGGGGAGATACCAAAGCGGTCAACTGGGGTAGACTGTAAATCTATTGGCGTAGCCTTCGTAGGTTCGAATCCTGCTCTCCCCACATAAAAAACAGAATTCTCACCGGACTATATCAGGCGGGAGTAGCTCAGTTGGTAGAGCATTAGCCTTCCAAGCTAAGGGTCGCGGATTCGAGCTCCGTCTCCCGCTCAACTTATTTGAGGCCAGAGTAGCTCAGGGGTAGAGCACTTCCTTGGTAAGGAAGGGGTCGGGGGTTCAATTCCCCCCTCCGGCTCAACGAGGATTTTTATTATATTATTGATTATAGATAAACTTTAATTTTAATACGCTTGGAGTTATGGCAAAAGAAAAATTTGACAGGTCGAAACCGCATGTAAACATTGGTACAATCGGTCACGTTGACCATGGTAAGACCACCCTGACGGCAGCTATCACTATGGTTCTTGCTAAAAAAGGACTCTCTGAAGTCAGGGATTTTGATTCGATTGATAATGCCCCGGAAGAAAAAGAAAGAGGTATTACAATCAATACTGCTCACGTTGAGTATCAGACAGCTAAACGTCACTATGCACACGTTGACTGCCCTGGTCACGCTGACTACATCAAGAACATGGTTACTGGTGCTGCCCAGATGGACGGTGCTATTCTTGTTGTTGCCGCAACTGATGGTCCTATGCCTCAGACCCGTGAACATATCCTTCTTGCTCACCAGGTAAACGTTCCGAAGATCCTTGTGTTCATGAACAAAGTAGACTCAGTAGAGGATCAGGAACTTCTCGACCTCGTTGAGATGGAAGTCCGCGATCTTCTGAACTTCTATAAATTTGACGGTGACAATGCTCCCGTTATCCGTGGATCAGCTCTCGGCGCAATGAACGGCGAAGCTAAGTGGGAAGACAAAGTAATGGAGCTCATGGATGCAGTCGATGAGTATATTCCAATACCTCCCCGCGAGAATGAAAAACCTTTCCTTATGCCGGTTGAAGACGTGTTCTCGATCACTGGCCGTGGTACTGTTGCAACAGGTCGTATCGAAACAGGTGTTGTTGTTACAGGAGATGAGCTCGAGCTTA
>DATGWQ010000128.1:0-7117 GCA_035299385.1 Bacteroidales bacterium
CGAAGGGGCGAGGGGGCGAGGGGGTGAAAGGGCGAGGGTGCGAAGGGACGAGGGGGCGAAAGGGAGAAGGGGCGAAAGGGAGAAGACTAAATATTTAGATTTTGCTTCCGCAGTTCTTCGGCTGCGATGCAGAGCTCGCCATAGATGTGTTCGCCAAGGGCACGGATCAGAGGTTCTTTCAGGAATTCGTAAACATAAATACCTTCGGACTGGCCTTTCGATCTTGCAGCTGAGCATACAGGCTGAACATCGTAGTTGACAGCAGTTATTCCGGAGAATCTCTTGATCCTGACAGGATAAAGATGACACGACAACGGTTTTTTGAACGGAACCCTGCCTTCAGCATGGGCTTTTTCTATGCCACACTTATATATATTATCCTCAATTATGGTGTAAGCGCATTCATTTCCTTCAATCAAAGGGGTGACAATATCGCCTTCGTGGTCCCTCACACTCGTACCCTGCTGCTCAATGGCAATTATTCCCCCGGGTCTCAGATATCCTTTTACAGCCGGCCATATTTTTTTCAGGATTTTATTCTCGCCTTTCCCCAGCGGAGCTCCGGCATCGCCGTACCTGCAGCAATTGCCAAGACACCTGGGAATGTCGCATAGAAATTGCTTTTCGAGTATGTCTAAACTGAATATGGTATTTTCAATTCGAAGCATCAATGATAGTAGTCAATTTTAAATATTTCCCGCAGATTTCGCAGACCAACGCAGATTAATTCCGCAGATTACAAATGATCTGCGCAAATCTGTGAGAGTTCATCTGCGCGATCTGCGGGAAAATTAGACAAGCACCTTCCCTGTCATAACATCAGGAACTTTGATTCCCATTATTGTGAGAAGTGTCGGAGCAACATCGGCAAGTATGCCGTCCTTAATATTTTTATAGTCATCAGTAACCAGAATGCATGGCACAGGGTTCAGGGAATGTGCCGTATTCGGACTACCATCTTCATTGACAGCATTGTCCGCATTTCCATGATCAGCAATGATCATTACATCGAAGCCATTCCGACGGGCTGCCTTAACAACCCTGCCTGCGCAGTCGTCAACCGTAACTATTGCTTTTTTAATTGCATCATAAACACCGGTATGACCCACCATGTCGCCATTGGCAAAATTGAGAACAATGAAATCGAATTTTCCTTTTTCTATTTCCTTTATGACGGCATCAGTAACTTCATAAGCGCTCATTTCAGGCTTAAGGTCATAGGTGGCAACCTTTGGTGAGGGCACAAGCACCCTTTCCTCATTGGGAAATCTATCTTCACGGCCTCCTGAAAAGAAGAATGTCACATGTGCATACTTCTCCGTTTCGGCTATCCTGAGCTGGCTTTTCCCGGCGTTCGACACTATTTCACCGATTGTATTATCTGCATTTTCCTTCGGATAAATTATATGCAGTCCCCTGAAAGTTGCGTCATAGGGAGTCATAGTGCAATAATATAACGGAATGGTCACCATGTTGCAGTCAGGCATGTCTTTCTGCGTCAGCACAATTGTAAGCTCCTTAGCCCTGTCGTTCCTGAAATTAAAGAATACGACAACATCACCTTCCTTTATCTTTCCTATTGCATTGCCATTACGGTCGGTCACTACAACAGGCTTCATGAATTCATCAGTGACACCTTCCTCATAGCTCTTTTTCATTGCAGCAATGATATCGGTTGTCTCGTATCCTATCCCGCTCACCAGGAGATCATAAGCCTCCTTGATCCTTTCCCATCTTTTATCCCTGTCCATTGCGTAATAGCGTCCAATAAAAGAGGCTACCTTTCCGTTTGATTTCTTAAGATGGTCAAGAAGGTTTTTCATGTAAGTGACGCCGCTTTTCGGATCGGTGTCCCTACCGTCGCCAAAGCCATGTATAAAAACATCTTTCAATCCGTATTCCTTTGTCATATCGCAAAGGGAGTACAGGTGTTTGTCGAGTGAATGAACTCCCCCGTCTGATAAAAGTCCCATGAAATGCACCTGCTTGCTATTGTCACGTGCATAGGTGAATGCATCTACAAGAACCCTGTTTTTCTTTATCTGACCGGTCTTGCATTCGTTATTTATCTTAACCAAATCCTGGTAGATGATCCTTCCGGCGCCGATATTGAGATGACCGACCTCCGAATTACCCATCTGACCTTCAGGCAAACCCACATTTTCACCTGAAGCAAACAGCCGTGAATTGGGGTAATGTTCCCTGAAAAATGTCATGTTTGGTGTTGGCACCTGGCTTATGACATCAGCTTTTGAACCATCGCCGATTCCCCAGCCGTCGAGTATCATCAGAAAAGCCTTTTTATTCTTCATCTTGAGTGAATTATCTTTTTAGTAAACGTAAATCCATGTCCGATGTTCGTGTCGGAAAAACCGGGTGCAAAGTAAGTGAAAATATATTATTAATTGTAAGGAAGGAATGAGTTAGTGCCTGGAGTGCCTGGAGTGCCTAGAGTATTTGGAGTATTTCAACTCTACAGACTCTGGTGCACTCCAGCTCACTCTACGGACTTCAGTTTCCTGTAATAATCAATTTTCTGTAGCCAAGATCAGTCTTCCCCCGTATCACCCTGAGCATATACACTCCTCCTCTGAGGCCGCAATCTTCAATGGTGAATTCGGAAGAGCCGGCTCCTACATTGTACTCCCTGAGTATTTCACCACCAATACCATAAATCCTTATAACTGCGTCGCGCGTCAGCTGTCCGCCGAAATCTACAGTGATCCTGTCCGATGCAGGATTCGGGTATATCCTGTACTCAGAATCATGCAGCAGATCATCATCGATGCCGACTTCAATGTCGAGTTTAATGACAGAAGAAGACTGATAGACCTGCTGGGTAATCCTGTTTTGGACGAATGCTATTATCTCTATGCCCGAGGCATCGAGTGACTTATCGATAGTCCATGTCCCGTTTATGTTCTGAATGTCACCGGGCAACCAGTTATTTTTCAGGATAATGCCTCCCGCATCCGGGATGAATTTCCTGAAGATGTTCAGGTATGTTTTTTCTCCATCAGCATTCTTCTTTTCTGTAACGACAATGAACAGTGAAAGGTTGGCTGACTCAAGATTTTCAACCGCTTTGATGTTACCATTTACAGTAAGGAGGCGGCCGTTAATTTCAGGATTGAGTGAGATGATGAAAGGTGAATTCACAAGACTCCTCTTTGTTATGGCATTGCTGTCAATTTCAGTATTGAAATGATCGAACACAAGTGCATGCATTTTAGGATCATTGCCGCCATCGACAAATGTGTAAGGTACACGGGTAAGGCCGTAATACAGTATCCTGGCATTGATCTCACCCGGATTACCTGCATAGTAAGGATCGGTCCCAGGGAAATTTGTATGATACTGGATGTTAATGATATCCACTTCCTTACGCTCTGCAATAGTATCAACAAGGCTTTTTACCTCGGCACTCTTTGTATCGGCCGTATTCATAAAATGTTCCACAAGTACATGCCTCGTCCTGTCCCCGATGAAAACATCATCGAAAATGAATCCGTCATGTTTCAGTTTTGATCCTTCCGACCCATAGGTTATCCTGAATACAACATCCGCACTGCCAATAAGTTCGTCAAGGGTATGGCTTGCAGTCTGGAACTGGGTATCATAAGAACCGGGGGTTGTCCAGCCAACCTGGCTTCCTCCGGGTTCTCCGCTTATCGTTGCCGAATTGTACCAGTTGATACCGTCGTTAAGAGTGCCGACTGTGTGCCACTTCCATTCATCACCAACCCTGTATTGCAATGCAACTCCGTCGCGCTCCTTATCAAGGGCCTTTTGAAGCTTCAGCTTTATAAGAGGACGAGTGAGATTGCTGAAATCATAACAAGGTGATTCAATGGAAGCAGTGTCATTCCTTGGCGCAGCAGTGAACCATGCAGAGCTGCCGGATGCAGCAGACTTGAGGACTGAACCTGAAGGCGTTCCGAAAAACCAGATTGAGGATGTATCGGATTTCACCCAGCCACCGTTCCCTGATTCAAAATCTTCAAATTTCCCGTCAGGAGGAATGTTAAAAGTTGGCCTGATATAAATATCTTTTTCTACTGTACCGTAGCATCCGGGTGTATTTGTTGTGACAACATGCGTGATCCTCAGGTAACCGGTACTTTGCTTGTCATAGGATACTGTGAGTCCTGTCTTTTGAACAGGATCACCTTCCCTTATCCAGATAAAATCTTTGGGAAGAGTCGTGTATGCTGTCGCATCGAACAACAGCAATGAATCGTTCGGCGAACCCGGATGGAAACAATCTTTCTTCCAGTAGAAGTCAGCCTCAGGCTTTCGTGCCAGCGTAAATGTCTTCTCTTCAGTAACTATGCAACCCTTATCGGTGACTGCTGTAAGGGAAGCTTTCTGCAAGCCCCCGTTCAGGTAAAGGTAACCTGCATTCTCGAGTGAGGTTGTTTTGCTTTCATCGGTGAAGGTATCGGTGAAGGTCCATTCCCATTTCACTACAGGATCGGCATGAACAGTGAGGTTATTGAACATGGTCACATCCGTGCTGTTGTCGATGCAAAGGTCAACCGGGGCAAAATCAACAACCGGTGCCTTGTATACATGGATATAGATGCTTGTACCAACTTTACATCCCTTTGCTGAAGTATAAACGTAGGTTACGGTATCATCGGGAGTGCCTGTTTTCGGATTGAAATAATCCTTGTGATCAGCAGGATCATTATAAACCGGACCTGAAAATACTCCTCCTGTTTTGGACACATTCAGTTCGAAAGCTGTAGTGTCGTCGCAGATCCTTTGGTCCTGCGAGAGATTATATATGATTACATTTTCAAGTTTTTCGACTTCCACAATCCTGGAAATAGTGTAATCCACATTATCCCATTTATAGGAGAAGAAGATAGTATCAGTACCTTCCCCGGTTATGCGTGCATCGAATGTTGCAGTCGACGAACCGGCAACCCTGGGAATGGTATTCCTGGTATCACTGAACCCAAGATTCTGAACAACACCTGTCAAAGGAAGGTCAGTTGCAGTTATGGTATGAACGGGGGTATCATAGCAGACCACATCATTTACTCCGCTTATTGTGCCCTCGGCCTTTCTTATTTCAGTGTATTTGCTGAGGGTATTTGTGCAGCGGTTGATATCCGTGATCTTGTATGTCACAGTGTCTTTCCCCACCCCGGCAATGTCGGGGAAAAGTACCCCGCCGGAAATACCCTTCCCGGTAAATTCACCTCCCCACTGAACAGGCACCAGCTTCTGATAGGGTCCATCGACATTGTATGAAGGATTGAGGGAGAATCGTGCATCGGGCACAGCATTGATGGTAACGGATGCATTGAGTGTCTGGCTTGTGCAACCCAGCGGCGATTCATAGTAATATGATATGGGATATGTCGAACCTATAGTTCCTGAAGATGGGCTGAAAACAGCAGAATTGACTTTAATATCCGACAGGAATGAACCGGTCCAGTGAGGAGTGCCCTCATAAGGGCTGATACCCTCAACAGAAATATAGACATCATCTGCGCTCTTGCAGTATTTGGTCCCAAGATTAATGAACTTGATGTATTCGCTAACATAGTCAACTGTAAATTCAACACTGTTGCTATACGTCAGGTAAAAAATTATTGTACGTGGCAAACCTCCGATAAAAATTACCGATGTCTTCAAGATCTGGTAGGAATACGTCAGTTTATTCAGCCCGGGCTTCAGCAGATAAGGATTTATTGTAATATTGTCAACCCTGCCGACAATGTCAGGTCCGAAGAACTGGCTCGTTATTGCATCTGAATATATTCCGGGAGGACCCTCAAGTATGAAATCATTATTGATCGATCCGACCTTAATATTCGACACATCAACTGTAAATGCAGAAGCGTCATGACAATATACCGGGTTCACCGTGCTGAACTGTGGAATATCCGGATCAACATTTACCACCTGAGGCGATCTTTGAGAGCAGGTAAAGCCGGAATTGTCATAGAACAGGAAATAGGTAATTGTATGATCGCCATCTCCTGCCTTTGAAGGAGAGAATGTAACAGCCGTAGGGGTTGAAGTTATACCATTTCCAGTAAAGAAACCTCCGAGGACATTCGATGTTATAATGGCATCACCTTCTGCAATACTGTATTGATCTTTCAATCCGAATATCTTGGCCATCGGCTTGCTCCTTTTTGCAGGACCGGAGATCGGATGGAAGTTAGATGTTACAGGGGTAACTTCAAAATAAATCTCTTTGTCTGGTTTCAGGTCATCTGCTGTCAGTGTGTGACTTATTGCGGTTCCTATCACTTCCTCGACAAAGGTGATCGAATCGCGTCTTACCCATCTGTAAACTGAAGCACCTTCCTCCTTGATGCAGTTATACCTGTATTTCCCAACCAATGTTTTGCCGGCTTCCCTGATGCCCTCGATGCAAACAAGATCAGCATAGGGTGACGCACCGGGTGCTGTGAGGTCCTCGATAGGCAACGTGGGAGTGCTCAGGTAGGGAGTACCCGAGTATGGGGGACCTACTGTTGAGACCGGGGTCACCTCGGCAGTAAGGACCTTGTTGACATCTGATGCTTGTGCAACGTAAATGCTTGCTGTCGCACCGGGAATCAGCGTACCATCACTGAACCACCTGAAGGTACAACCTGAACCATTGCCGGAGCTTCCATCTGTATAAGTATAATCCGCCTGCATTCTTCCTCCGACTCTAGGATCGGTGTCAAGATAATCGATGTGGACACCTGAAACCAGAGGCAGGGGCTTGACACTTGCATTATAGGTTGATGGGGAAGTAGCAGTACACCCGTTTGCGTCAATGTAGTTTACCTTCACGGTCTGATCTCCTGTCGAATTCCAGGTGACATTAATTGAGTTTGTCAACGAAGTGCCTGAGCCTCCTGCAGAAACCTGCCAGGTCCAGCCTGAAGATCCTCCCGTTGTGTATGTAACAACATCGGTGATCCTCGGTGTTGCAGCCTGGGGCTCTGCACTTGTGATTGCGATAACGGGCAAAGCGTTAACCTGTACAGTTTTGCTTGAGCTTCCATTGCAACCCGTCGGTGTGATGTAATTCACTGTAATCGTTTTTGATCCTGATGCAATCCATGTAACTGAAGCTGAGCTTCCGTCAGTCGAACCGTTA
>DATGWQ010000129.1:0-2618 GCA_035299385.1 Bacteroidales bacterium
CCAGTCAAAGCTTACGATGAAGTTCTCATATTCCTTCTGCGTAACAATGTAACCTGTGCTGTCGCTTCCTTTTCCAAGAGAAGTGAGCACACCTTTCTCGACTGTCCAGGGGGCAGTGATGACGGTGTCTTTACCGTTGAAGTTCCTCCAGCCCTGGAGGTTCTGTCCGTTGAAGAGCAATGTCCATCCATCCTTCAGCTCGTCCTCGGTAAGCATGTTATGCCTGGCGTTGCAACCGTAGAGAAGGAGCATGGCTAATGGCAAAACAATCAATAATCGGGTCTTTTTCATAAAATCGTATGTTAAGAGGTATAACCTGATAAATTTAAAGAAAAAACATTTAACCACAAAGGGCACAAAGGTTCACACGAAGGGCACAAAGGGACTTATTTCAAGCATTCCTTTGTGTTCCTTGGAGCAAACCTTCGTGTCCTTCGTGGTTAGAAAAGGATTTCAGACGACGATCTTCTCATTCTCCCTGTCCCAGAAGACCTGCTTTTTGTTATGATAGGAAAGTGTGCCCATATGGGCGGTGATTGCCTCCTCAAATCCCCGGTCGATGTTGCAGCTTGTCTGGCCGTTTCCTCTTATGGCATCGAGCCATTCCTTGAGGTGAAGGTGCGTGGTATCGACACGGCGGCCGCCCCGGTATGTATAAAGCAAACCCCTGTTTGCAAAATAAAGCTCTGTTGCGGAGGTTACGGCATCTACTGATTTACCAGGTATGTAGCTGTATATGGGAACATCTGTTTTTATGATCCCCTGTTTGATCTTCTCGGCATAACGGTCAGAGCGCGGATCGGCATATATGGTGAGGGTGTTCCCGAATTCCATGTATGCATCATGGCCCATCACCTTTTTGCCCCGGTTCATCTGGCTTGCCAGCGTAGCCGAGTATAAAAGTGAAAGATTCCTGTCGGGAAATTCAAAAACCGTTGTAAGAACGTCGGGGACAGTGCGGCCATCCTTGAAAAAGTAAATGCCCCCGGTTGATGCGGCGGAATTTGGAATGCCGAGATCCATTATCTGGTTCATGGCATCATATTCGTGAGTGAGCAGGTCGCCCGACAGGCCGGTGCTGTAATCCCACCAGCAGCGCCACCTGAAGAAACGTTTCAGATCGAATTCATGCCAGGGTGCCTGGCCAATGAATTGCTTCCAGTCGATATTGTTTTCACCGGCGCTCTCCGGGATCGGGTAAACCCATGCGCCGTTCGGGTCGTTCCTGTTTGTGGTTACTTCAATCAGTGTAACCTGACCCAGAACGTCCCTGGCAACTGCCTCTTTAGCTTTGTTGTAAGCATCGGTCTGCCTTCCCTGGTGACCAAGCTGGAAGACAATTCCTGCATCTTTGACAGCCTTCCTTACATCATAAGTTTCCGGGACGCTCCACGTCATCGGCTTCTCGCAATAAACATGCTTGCCCGCCTTTGCTGCTTCAATGGTCATCGGGCCGTGCCAGTGATCGGGTGCAGCTATCACAACAGCATCTACATCGGGGGAATTGATAAGCTCTGAATGGTTGAGGTACCTTTTCACAGGCTCTGCCATTTTCCCGCCTGTGCCTTCCCTGTTGATATTGGCTGCAGCTTCCTGTGCCATAGTTCCATAAGTATCGAAAATATCGCACACTGCAGTGATCTTTATATTCAGATCGTCCTGTTCTTTAAAATCTTTATACCGGTTGTCATTCTTATTATCTTTGGCAGCTTTCCGCCATTCATCTATTGTGGTCGGGTGCACAAAGCCGAGAGCCTGTGAAAGCTGCTTGCCCCTTATTCCAAAGCCTATCACGCCAACCCTTACCTGTTTGCCTTCCGACACAACAACCGGCGCTGGTGTTTCCTGGGACATACCGAGCTCTTCCGAGATGCTCGACCTCATGAATCTCTCGTATGATTTTTTCTTATAAACACCGTATGCCACTGCCCCGATGACAGGTATTGTTGCGAGGCTTTTAAGGGCTTCCCGGCGGCTTACCGGTTTCCCTTTCCTTTTATTCGTGTTTTCTTCCATTTTTCATTCACTTATCCGATTCCTGAATAGCAGGTTGTCGAGACCTGCGAATATTCCTGCCCTGAAAACATATATTATGCCGAGGGCAAAGAACTCGATCACGATCTTATCAACAATGAAGTAGCTTCCCTCGCTCGGAAGAGCATAGTTCAGGCCTATCAAAGGCGGATGCGACAGGTAATAAAACAAAAGCAGGACCATTCCGGCAATGGAGGCCAGCCTTGTAAAAAGGCCAAGGATCAGGCCTGCTCCGATAAGAATAAGGCCCCATTCATTCAGAGTATCCACAATCCTGAGTACATCAGGGTTTGATGCGATGCCTCTGAATACCGGGGCCATAAAGCCTTTGGAATCCATCAGGTAACCGGTGGCTGTCCAGGATGAAGTAAAGAGTTTTATCAATCCTTCATACAGGAAGTGCCAACCGATGACAATGCGCAGCGCAGCAAGGAAAAAAGCCTGGGCGTTGCTCACATACGAACGTTGATCAATTGATTGCATCGATAAAGGAGATTACTAAAGTGAATAACCTGTCAATCAGACTTAAAGTTCAGCTCTGTGGAGGTTTTTTTATATGAGAGCGCAACAAACCCGTCCTTGTG
>DATGWQ010000130.1:0-72260 GCA_035299385.1 Bacteroidales bacterium
GGCCTTAGCTGAAGGAAATTGAATATCCTTGGCGTGCCGGCAGGTGTTTCAAGGTTTGCTGCAAACTCCACTTCAATGGGATTATTCATTTCACGCTGGCCAATATCCAGAAGTGTCGTCAGAATGTCAGCGAGCGGGAAGGTTTTATGCTGAAGGATGTTGGAGAACGTGATCACTTTCGGGCCCCGGTGACCAATGCCGTCGCGCAGCACATTGTTGTTCCTGTCGTAAGTGGATGCGACCCACCTGAGGGCTGTTTCATTGTTGATGTCCTTTATATCGATCCTGAGGATGTTCACTCCGTCATCGGTTGATGGCACAAAGCTTCCGATATTGAGGTCGAGAGCCCTGAATTCCTTCTGGGTATCGCGCAGAGCACTTTCAGGAGAGGACAGCTGAAGTATCTTTTTGGGATAACGGGGCGAGAACCTGAGCGACTGCCCTCCCTCTACGATCAGCTTACCAAGACCAAATGCAATGTTCACGATCCCATCTTCGGCTTTTTCGGAACCGATCGGGTAATAGTTGATAGATCGTGCAACTCCCGAGATTGTGGGATAATAAATCTCTCCGTGCCTGTTTCCGCATACCTCCTGCAGGATTATGCCCATCTTTTCCTCGTCGATCACATTGGCAGTGGCGGTCATATAAGCCTTGCTGGCCTTGTAATATACGGAAGCATACACTTCCTTTATGGCATCCGAAAGGAACTTGACCATAAGTTTATTATCAGGCATCCTTGGCAGCATGTAAGTCGAATATACACCTGCAAAAGGCTGATAATGTGAATCTTCCAGCTTGCTTGAAGACCTGACTGCAATCGGCGTATTCCTCGAAACAGCCAGGAAAGCATAGAAATCCTGGTAGACATGCCCCGGAAGCTCCGCACTCAGGAACCTGCTGAGTATCTCTTCGTCAGGAAGGTCAGAGAGCGCGACGGAATACAGATTGTTATTCTCCATGAACTCGTCAAATATATCCGTGCTCAGGACCACAGTCCGGGGAATGGTTATAAGGACATCAGGGAACTTGTTGAAAAGCTTGTTGTTCTTAATGATCCTGTTGATGAAAGCGAGTCCCCTGGCTTTACCGCCGATCGAGCCGTCTCCTATTCTCGAAAATATCTGGTACTCGTCGAAGCTGGATTTGTCGAACTTGGCGATTATCCCCCTGCCTTTTCCGAGACGGAAGCTGGAGATTGCAACATAGAGGAATCTCCGCATTTCGTCCATGGTTTCGAAATCCTCTTTCCTGATGTATTTAAACATCTGTGCAACAGGGAATAAGGCTCTCGCATTCAGCCATTTGGAAAAATGATTCCTGGTGGCATGGTATTCGAGTGTCTTGTCAGGTATTGTAAGTATCTTTTGTTGAAGGCTTTGCAGGTCGGTGGCAATTGCAATAGGCTCAAGCGTATCGGGATTCCTGAAGACGAAAGGACCGAAGGCGAGGTTCTGGATGATGAAGTTGCGGAGCTCCAGTGAGAGGGACTTGGAGTATTTGTAAATGAATCCGGCTCCAAGTTCCTCAGCCACCTTCTTGTGTGCCGCGCTCGACGACTGAAGCAGGAATGGCACCTTGTCGTCATCGGCCATCACCACCTGGCAGAGCTCAATTCCTGCATTCTCATCCTGGATGCCATCCCTCTTATAGCTGATATCCGAAATGACACCGAGAACATTGTATTTGTACTTTTTATAAAGGGACAGGGCATCGTTGAAGTTGTTTGCAAGAAGTATTTTAGGCCTTCCCCTCATCTTGAGCATCCTCTGGTGCTCATTCAGTGCTTCCCTTTGAAAATCGAGCGACTGCAGAAGCACTATCCTGTAAATATTCGGAAGGTAAGCAGAAATGTACCTTATGGAATTTTCAATGAGGATAATAGCCTGCACGCCGATATGCTCGATGTCATATTCTGCATTCATCTTGTCCTCGATGAGCTTGATTATCGCCAGTATGAGAGAGGCATCACCAAGCCAGCAGAAGACATAATCTATTGCGCTGAGATCCTCTCCCTCCAGTCTCAGCGAAACTTCCCTGGAAAAATAAGTGAGTACGACAATCGGTATATCAGCATACTTCGATTTGATCCTTTTCGCAAGTGCGAATACATCCGTCCCCTTGAGGCTCAGCATCGATATTACAAGGTCTATGTTGCCTTCGCTCAGTATCCTGAAAGCATCCTGCGCATTGTCTGTCTGTGTGAATGACGGCGGATCACGAAGATTCAGAGAGGCATATTCATTGAAGATCTGTTCATCGATCCTGCCATCTTCTTCAAGCATGTAATTATCATAATTGCTACATATTATCAGGACCCTGTGAATACGCTTCTGCATAAGCAGATCGAACGAAGTATCCGTAAAATCATATTTTTGCAGATCTGGTATGCCTTCTATATAGGTCATAGGCTTATTTATTCATCGAAATTACTGATATTCCCTTCCTTCCATCCATCCTTACGGCAAGATTTTTTTCAAATCTCACATGTGTGAAGAATTTCCCCTTTTTAAGTTGCCGGGCGGATTCAAGCTTTTTCCAATCGACCTTTCCTCCTCCTTCCGAATCCTGGTTAATTGAAAAATAGCCTACGTTCATTGAAGTGACATTATGAAAAAAATGCGATCCGAGAGATGCATCGAGGTGGGAGCCCGGAAGATTCACCTCGGCAATAACCCTCGCATTTGAAATATCGGGCCAGCGCACCGGAATTCCGAGCAGATGGTCCCTTGTCCCCCAGCGTCCGGGTCCTATCAGTACATATTTCCTGTTCTCGCGTTTCATCACCTCGTTGAAAGCGGCAATTTCAGCCGCCATTTCACGCGAATTCCTGCTGCTGAATTTTTCAGGCTCGGCATAGATTATATCCGAAATATCCTCGATAAGGCCGTTTCCCATGCTCTTTCCTGAAAGAAGCAGCAGACCTTCATTGTCAATACTTTCAGTATCAATCGAGTAGCCTGCAAATGTTCCGACAAGGGGCTTGATCTGAAGAAGGTAGAATGATGCATTGCCATTTTCATCCTTGTTAAGGTCAACGGCAAATTCAATTTCAACCGGAGTGCCCAGTGCTTCACCCACGACATCAAGTATAAGCTTCAATGTGGCAGAGAGCGGTATATATCCGTATTTCAATATGTCGGCAAAGTTTATTATTCTTGGTCCTGCTTTTTCGAGGCCCGGTGTTATCGAGTCGTTATCAGGGTTCAGGACGGATGCGCAATGATCCAGCGTTCCGTGTTTCTCGGCTTCAGAAATATCGAGAAGAATGAGCCCTGCATTTTCTCCCTGAAGCAGGTCCGGCTCATCCTTTGACATGTCGACCGCATAGAATTTGACCTGCGAATCCCTGAACATGTCTTCCTGCGATACGATATCCATTGCAGGGTATGAGGGGCAGAACCTGAATGCATTTTCACCCTCCACTACATATTGCCCGAGTCCGACTGCGCCAATGGCAACGCCATCTTCAGGTTTCATGTGCGAAACAGGATAAAAATTGAACGATTGGGCTGTCCCGCTGATATGAGGATAGAAGGCATTTTTAAACTTGTTGCCCACCACAGGCTGTATTACCACAGCCATTTTCTCGTGCTCAATGTTAAACCTGATTGCCTCGAAATAAGTTCTTGATCCGGCAGAATATATCGAGCAGAAAACAAGCTTTATGGCATTTGAGAGCTGCCGGTACCTGGTCTCGGCGCTTGTGTGATTGTTCGGCAGCAGGTATGTTCCGAAGATCCCGGAAAAAGGCTGGGTGGTGGAATCCTCAAGCAGGCTTGACGAACGTACTGCCAGTGGGCCGGTCATTTCCCTGATGATAACGCGTAATTTTTTCTCAAGCGAATAGCTGAGACTGCCTCCGATAAACAGCTTCTTAAGAACTGTAAAATCCTTTTCCTCCCTGATCTTATCTCTCAGGTGGTTCCGTTCCATGAACATGTCAAACTCATCCGTGCCTATGATTGCTGTAACAGGAGTTTTAATATTGATGCCCGGAATCAGCCTGCCGATTCCAAACCCGTGAATGAGAGTGTTCACAAATGCCAGTCCCCGACCCTTGCCCCCAAGGGAGCCGCTTCCAAGACTGATCACATTTGCATCATCCCCGATGGCTGTTTCTTCGAAGCTGACCACTTTGCCCCTGTTCATTTCCTTTCTCCGTTGCCTTATCAGGTTGATCAGGAACTCCCTCATCTCCTGAAGGCTTTTGAAATCGGAGATAGTCATTGGGCTGATCTTTTTGGCAATTTTCACTTCACCCCTTGCCATCAGCCAGAGAGAAAAATGGTTTCGCATCGCATGATACCTCAGCGAATCCTCCGGCACTGTCTGAAGGATCTCCTCGAACTCCTTCATTGACTTGGCGACCGCTATCTGCCCCCCTTTCTTGTCCCTGTATATAAAATGCCCGAATCCCAGGTAATAGTTTATGAATGATTTGACATCCTGCAGGAGAGTGCCTGAGTTCTTGTTCAGGAAGCTTGCCTTGAGGGAATATGCATGTTTTGAATTATCAGGGTCAGATGACTGAAGCAGCGCGGGTAATGCGGGAAGGTCATTTTTTATCCGGGTAATGAGATCATAACCTGCCATATCGGTTTTTACCCCGTTTTTCGGGAATCGCATATCCGAGATTATGCAGAGCAGGTCATCCCTGTACTTTTCATAGATCGACATCGCACCCTCGTAATCTGATGCCAGCAGTATCTTTGGCCTTGCCTTGAGCTTGAGGATCTTGTACAGTTCATCCGAGGAAACATCATCGATGAGGCTTTTAGTCTGATCCATCACCATGCTGTACAGCAGAGGCAGATAATATGAGTAAAAGCGAACCGAGTCTTCAACCAGGAGGATTATCCTTATGAGTCCTTTCCTGGTGTCGTTTTCCGCGTTTACGCTGTCCTCAAGGAGGTTGACCATTGCAAAGAAGACCTTTGAATCACCCGTCCAGACGAAAAAATTATCAAACACAACACCTTTCTTCCGCTGCTGGCGCACATATGGCACATCGTCGGCATTGTTCAGAAGCAGGTAAGTGGTGATATACGGGTATTTCTGCTTGATCTTTCTGCAAAGCTCCATCTTGCTTTCTTTTTCGACACCGACCATTATTATAACCAGGTCATAATGACGGGTCCTCAGCCTTGCGAACGCCTCCTCCTCGCCCGATACGCCTGTCAGGCGCGGCACAGTGGCCAGGCTCATCTGGTGGTACTCTCCGGCCAGGAAATCAGAAAACCGACCTTCACCCTCAATGGTATAAGCATCATAAAGGTTCGCGATGAGAAGTATTTCCCTGACCCTGAAAGGCATCAGATCATGGAAAATATCCCGTTCAGCATTGTGCCTGTCGATAAACTGCTGAAGAAGCTTGCCCCCGGTAATAACTTCAGCCTCTGTTGCGTGAGGTTTGATTATTTTCTTTGCCTTCGAGCTGTTAAGGTAACCTGCCAGAAGGTTTGCTATATTCCTGATCAGATCACGTTCCTCCTTCAGGAATGGTCCTTCATCCCAGTCGTCGAACTTTTTTGTGTAGCAAACTTCAATAAGGCCATTTTCATCATCGATAGTGCTGAACTCCTGTGACATTTTCCAGTCAGTGTCACGATAGCCGGCAGTTGAAAATTCTGTTCCGTTGAAGCTTATCCGGGCAACCGTATGATCGGGATATTGCCAGGCTGCCGGAAGTATAAGGACTATCTGGTGAAACGTCTCATCAAACGGCTTCCCTTCCCGGATAATAGACGTTGTCCGGTTTATGCAGGCCAGTTCCTTGAGTCTCTCCTGCTGTTCATGAAGAAGCTTGCTGTAGTCAATGTTTTTCTGCACCCGATCGTCCATGAGAATCAGTAATATGCAAAAATAGGAAATATTAACATGAACTCACCCCCTCGATCCGAATGGTAGAAACGCAGCCCCCTCTCTACCTGCGTAAAGAGGGGGCTGGGGTGTTAGTGAACAGTACTATTCAACTTCCCAGGTGGCTCCGCTTTTCAGCAGGTCGTCGACGCATTTGATTTTTGCAGTCTTCCTTACTTCACTTACCTGGTCAGCCACATCCCTGTCATAGGTCCGTCCCGGTACTGCCCTGATTATCCCCAGTGCTACGGGAAAATCAGGATAACCCATATGGGCAAGCATATAATGGACACCCGGATTGGGTTCAGTGGCATCATGAACGAGAATATGGTCCTCGGTAATTCCGTTTTCACCTATGTTTACCACTTTCAGCTTCAGTCCGTCAAGGATAAGGCCTTTTTCATTATTCTTTCCGAAGAGCATTTTTTCGCCGTGCTTCAGAATAATTGTTCTTTCATCGCGGAATTCCTTGGAAGCGACATTATCATGGATGGCATCATTGAAAATGACACAGTTCTGAAGGACCTCGATCACCGATGTGCCCCTGTGCTTTTCAGCTTCAATATATATCTGAGTCGAAAGAGCGACATTGACATCTATTGTGCGCGCAAAGAATTTACCCTTGGCTCCTACCACCAGCTCACCGACGGAAAAAGGCTCTTCCACGGTGCCGAAAGGGGAAGTCTTTGTGACGGTTCCCCTTTGTGAAGTTGGAGAATACTGGCCCTTGGTAAGGCCATATATTTCATTGTTGAACAGGATGATGTTTATATCTATGTTCCTGCGAATTGCATGGATAAAATGATTACCTCCGATTGCAAGCGCATCACCGTCACCGGTCATCTCCCATACTGACAGGCCAGGATTTGCCGTCTTTACTCCGGATGCAATAGCCGCCGCACGGCCATGAATGCTATGAAATCCATATGTATCCATATAATAGGGGAACCTCGATGAACATCCTATACCCGAGATGAAGGCATACTTCTCCTTCGTGATATCAAGTTCGGAAAGAGCTTTCTGAACAGCATTCAGCACGGAATGATCGCCGCAACCCGGGCACCATCTTACTTCCTGATCGCTCTTGAAATCTCTTGGCGAATATCTTGTTGTAACTGCGTCTGCCATTATTTTTCCTCCAGCATTTTAATGCATTTTTCTGTTATTTCCTTAACTGTGAAAGGTATTCCCTGGACCTTGTTATGCTGTTCATAAGTGAAATGCGGATACTTCATCCTCAGGTAACTTGCAAACTGACCAAGGTTAAGCTCACATACAACGATCTTTTTGAATTTGCTGAATACCTCGCCTGTATTTTTAGGCAGGGGATTGATATAATTGAAATTAACCAGACTTACCTTGTGATTTTCAGCCTGCAACTCCCTTACTGCAGTAAGCAGGTATCCGAACGAACCTCCCCAGCCCACAACAAGGAGATCGCCTGAATCCTCTCCATATACTTTAAGTTCAGGCAGCTCGTCGGCAACCTTTTCAACCTTTGCAGCCCTGAGCCTTACCATCTTCTCATGGTTTTCGGGTACGTACGATACCGTACCCCTGACCGTCTTCTCGAGTCCGCCGATTCTATGCTCCAATCCTTCCATTCCGGGAACTGCCCATGACCTCACAAGCGTCTTTTCATCACGCTGGTAGGGAAGGAAAGGTGTATCTTTCTTCACTGCAAAAGGGGGTTTGATGCCCGGCAGATCCTTCGTTGAAGGTATTTTCCAGGGCTCGGTGCCGTTTGCAAGATAACTGTCAGATAAAAGCAACACAGGGGTCATGTGCTCAAGTGCAATTTTTGCAGCTTCAAAGCCGAAATGGAAGCAGTCCGACGGGGTGCTCGAAGCAATAACCACAAGCGGGCATTCCCCGTTTCTTCCGAACAGTGCCTGGAGAAGGTCAGACTGTTCTGTCTTTGTCGGCAGCCCGGTAGAGGGCCCTCCCCTCTGCACATTTATTATGACAAGCGGCAGCTCGGTCATCACTGCCAGCCCTATGGCTTCCGACTTGAGGGCAAGGCCGGGGCCGGATGTTGAGGTTACTGCCAGGCGGCCAGCAAAGCTAGCACCTATTGCAGTGCAGATTCCTGCTATTTCATCTTCAGCCTGGAAGCTTTTCACGCCAAGATCTTTCCTGGCTGACAATTCCTCGAGAATACTCGTTGCAGGTGTGATCGGATAAGAGCCGATGAACAGCTCAAGCCCTGATTTTTCAGCAGCTGCAAGCAATCCCCATGCTGTAGCCGTGTTTCCTGAGATATTCCTGTAAGTGCCTTTCGGAATGTTGGCCGGCGGAACTTTGTACACAGGAGTTAAAGCTTCAATTGTCTCAGCATAATAATAACCCGATCGCAAAGCAATTTTATTTGCTTCAGCAACCGTTGGTTTATTTTTGAATTTCTTATCAAAGAATTCCTCCGTGTATTTCAGCTTCCTGTCGAAAAGCCAGTAAACCATTCCAAGAGCGAACATGTTCTTGGTGCGCAGGACAGATTTTTGATCAAGCCCGTGATCTTTGAGAGCCTCTTTAACCATGGTCGATATCGGAGCTGCGATCACGTTATAGTCTTCGAGCTTTTCTTCTGTTATCGGGTTGGAGGTATAACCTGCTTTCTGAATGGTTTTCTCATTGAAGTTGCTCTCGTCAAAAATTACCGTCCCTCCCTTCTTAAGCCATTGTGCATTAGCTTTAAGAGCTGCGGGGTTCATAGCGACAAGAACATCCGCATAATCTCCGGGCGTATAAACCTCCGAATGCCCGAGATGAACCTGGAAACCGGAAACACCGCCTACGGTACCCGAAGGGGCACGGATCTCAGCAGGATAATCAGGAAATGTCGACAGGTCGTTGCCGAATAATGCTGCAGTATCAGAAAAGAGGGTGCCGGTAAGCTGCATGCCATCACCGGAATCGCCTGAAAACCTTATAACAACCTCATCTCTTTCGATGACCTCAGATTTCTTAGCCATATCAGTTATTTGCTTTTATTCCAGGAATTACGAAACACCCAAAATTAACCTTTTAAATATGAAATTATTAATTTTTAACTATGTAATGCTATGATATTGATCATGTTTGAGACGGAAGACGGAAGACCGAAGACCAGCGGACCAGAAGACCAGAAGACCAGAAGACCAGAAGACTTCAGCTCCAGATATCGGCTTTCTTAAGATTGATCTCCTCTTCGAAAAACATACGTGCGATTTTTTCGAAAAAGGGCGTATAGTCTGAGACGAAGAATTTATCCCTGACCTTGCCTGATGTACTGAGAAGATTATTCTTCTCTAGCGCGTCTCTTACAATGGATGCAACAGTTTTGCCGGAGTCTATAACCTCCACGTTGAAATTGAAGATTTTGCTGATCTGGTTCTTTATGATGGGATAATGGGTGCAGCCGAGAATCAGGGCCTGTATTCCGGAAAGGGACTGGTTTGAAAGGTAAGACCGGAGGATTGCGTTACTGATGTCATCGAAAATAAAACCTTCCTCTATCATCGGAACGAGCAGGGGCGTGGCCAGGGAGACTACGGAAGTGCCAGGCGATTTCTGACCGAGCTTCTTTTCATAAGTGCCTGAGCTTATGGTTCTTTTTGTTCCGATCACACCTATCCTGCTGTAGTTCCTTGAGCTCACATACTGGACCACCGGATCGATGACGTCAAACAAAAGAACCTTGTCCCTGAATTGCCTTTTTAGGGAATCAAAGGCGGAGGCTGATGCAGAGTTGCATGCCACCAGCACGGCTTTTGCATTCTGCTCCAGCAGAAATTGGGTGATCTTCTCGGAATAACCCTTGATTGCTTCAGCTGACTTATCACCATACGGCAGATGTGCGGTATCGCCGAAGTAAACAATACTTTCACGAGGAAGGATCTGTTTCAGCGAATGTGCTACTGTCAGTCCCCCTACTCCCGAATCAAATACTCCGATGGGTTGATCGTTCACAGCTTCAATAAAAAAACAACCATCCTGTTCAAAGGATGGTTGTTGGTTTAAGGTATGTAACTTATTTCTTTACGGCGGTTTCCTTTATTCCAAGCTTTGTCTTTGCAAGCGGAAGAATATCCGTGCTCTTTGCAGCATCAAAATAAAGAAGGCCTTTTATATCGAATATATAAACGAAACCGTTTTCCTTGCCCACATCCTTGATGGCTTTGTCAACCTTGGCATAAATAGGCTGAAAAAGCTCTGTCTGTTTTTCCTGCAGCTGTGTCTGGGCATTCTGCTGGAATTCCTGGATCCTCCTGTTGATATCAACGAGCTCCTGTTCCTTTGTCTGTTTTACGACGTCGGTCCAGTTCTTGTTTTCTTTATTATAAGTTTCATTCTTATTATTGAATTCCACAGACATCAGTTCCATGGCATTGATAAGGTCTTTCCTGAATGACTCGAGTTTGACTGAAGCTGAATCGAATTCGGGCAAAGCCTGCAGAAGCTCGTCACTGTTTATATGCCCGAATTTAAGATTCTGTGCCTCAGCCTTATGTCCGCCGAAGGCTAAAAGGATAGCAATGAATGCCACTCCTAAAATTTTTTTCATCTTGTTTTCCTATTAAAATATGTGCAAAAATAATTAATTAATTCTTATAACCTAATTTTTCAAGTACCTGGTCGCTAAGGTCAAATTTAGGATTCGCGAACAGGATATTGCCGCCTGCAGCGGTATCGAAGATAACGGCATAGCTTCCTTCCACGGCAAGCTCTTTGATGGCTTTGAGTATTTCATCCTGGATTGGTTTCACAAGCTCCTCCCTTTTCTTGAAGAGTTCGCCTTCCATGCCAAAATACTTATTCTGCAGATCCTTCATCTCCTTTTCCTTGCCTATGATTGCCTCTTCCCTTTTGGCTTTCATTTCCTGTGAGAGGAGGACTGCATCGTTCTGGTACGATTTGTACATCTGCTCCACGACAGCATAGCCGTCGGCCACTTCTTTCTCCCACTGTTTGGAGAGTTTGTCAAGCTGCTCCTGGGCAGCATTGAATGAAGGAATGTTTTTCCTTATATATTCGGAATCGACAAAGGCATATTTCTGAGCCATCGAAACAGCCGACGTCAGAATGAACAAGCTTATCAGAATACCAATTTTTTTCATGATGGTGTGATTTAGTTAGAACTGTTGACCTATGACAAAATGGAATTGTGAATGATTAGCATTTTGATACCTTGCCGGATTCGGAACAGGATCGAAACCATAGCCCCAGTCTATGCCGAGGAGACCGAACATCGGAAGATTAGCCCTCAGGCCAATACCTGCTGAACGGTTCATCTTGAAAGGATTATACTCGTTCAGCTTGTACCATGCGCGTCCTGCTTCAAGGAAAGTAAGAGCGTAAATTGTTGCCTGCGGATTGAGCGAGATCGGGTACCTCAGCTCGAATGTGATCTTGGAATAAACATTTCCTGCCGGAGTATACCTATCCTTCACGGTGGGATCATCAGGAGTCAGAGATCCGTTTGTATAACCTCGCAGGGCAATTACTTCCCTTCCATAAAAACTGTAACCTGTCATACCATCACCTCCCAAAAAGAAGTTCTCAAACGGAGATGGTCCGATGTCTTTATTATAGTGCCCGAGGTAACCGAATGCAAATCTTGAATTCAGCACAAGCTTGTCGTTCCTTGATATCGGGTAATAATAATCTGCCTTGAAGGTCCATTTGTGGAACTCTATCCAGTTATATTTTACATCAGGAGGAGCATCCTTCAGATTTTGGCCCGATATCAGAGAATAAGGAGGAGTTGCCTGGAGGGAGAGAGAGAATGATGATCCCGTTCTCGGGTAAATAAGGTTCGGTCCTGTTGAATATCTTGTAAGCCTGCCTGTAAGGCTAAGCAGGTTTGATTTTCCATCTTCAAACAGGAACTGCATCACATTATAGTTATTCAGGTCATACCGCTGGTAGCTGAGCTCACCCTGGAGTGAAAACCAGTCATCGGGCCATGACAATCGTTTGCCGAGCCCGATTGAAGCTCCGTCTATTATCATGGACTCACGGCCGTCTTCATTTTTTCTCTTGCCGTTTGTCATAAGTGACCTGTAGAATGAAACGGAGAAGCTGTTGGGCCTTTTTCCTCCGAGCCACGGTTCGACAAAAGAAATGTTGTATGATTGATAAACACGCCCGTTTGACTGGGCCCTGATGCTGAGGGACTGCCCGTCTCCTGACGGATATGGCCTCCATTCCTTCAGGTTGAAGAAGTTCCTCATTGCGAAATTGTTGAACCGCACGCCAACAGTTCCGACAAGCATGCCTGCTCCCCATCCGCCGGATACCTCGAACTGGTCATTTGCCTTTTCTTCAAGCTTGTACAGCAGGTCGACAGTACCGTTTGTCATATCCGGAAGCGGCGTGGGATTGATCTTCTCCGGGTCAAAATGACCCAGGACTCCAAGCTGACGTATAGACCTTATTATTTTATCCTTGCTGAATAGATCCCCGGGCAGTGTGTAGAGCTCCCTTCGGGCTATCCTTTCATTAGTCCTTGTATTTCCCTCGATAAGGATATTGTTCAGGTAAGCCTGGTCGCCTTCGTATATTCTAACCTCAAGATCGACAGAATCCTTATCCACCTTTGCTTCAACCGGGGTCAGCCTTGAGAACAGGTAACCATGATCCTGGTACAGGTTGCTTACGGCATCCTGGTTACCGGCCGTTCCATTAAGCCTTTCATCAATAAGCGACTGGTTATAGACCGAACCCTTATCTATATTAAAGGCTCTTTCGAGTATTTCTTTGGAATACACACTGTTGCCGACAAAGTTGACGTTCCTCAGGAAATACTGGTTGCCTTCGCTCACCCTGATCTGCAAACCCACCCTGTCCTCTGATATGGTATAGAGTGAATCGGAGATGATTGTGAAATCCTTGAAACCGTTGTCATTGTAAAATTTCGCAAGCTTCTCACGGTCCTCCTTGTATTTTTCATCTATATATTTCGATGCCCTGAAGAAATTCCAGTTCTTGACTTTCGTCCCCTTCATCTGCTTTCTCAGCTTGCTGTCGGGGAAATACTCGTTCCCTGCGAATGTCAGCTCTCCGATCTTGACCTTTTCCTTCTTGTCTACATTGACTGCCAGGACCACATTGTTAGGCTGGTCGGGATCGTCCTTCTGAACAAAAGTGACATCGGTATTGAGGAAGCCCTTTTCTATAAAATGATCCTTTATGATCTTCTTTGCGGTATTGAGCAGGTAATCTGTCACCTGGGAACCAACAGGAAGATTGAGCTTTTTGACAAGATCGTCCGTTTCGGATTTTCTCATCCCGTTATACTTCACCGAGGATATCCTGGGACGTTCCTGCAGGGCAATATCGAGTAAGACTGTATCGCCTTTGTAGTCTGCAAATATTTTGACATCAGAGAAGAGTCCCTGCATCCACAACTTCTGTATTGCCGTTGTAACGGCCTCGCCCGGAATTGTTATTTCCTGCCCTTTTTTCAACCCCGAAATGCTTATCAGGGCATTGGGGTCAAGGAACCTGACACCTGAGACCGACACTCCTCCGATAATGTAATCATCAGGTGTCATATAATCGACTATCTGCTGTGTTTCCTGGGCTTTAGCACACAGGTTCAGCAGCAATAGAAATGTCGCTGAAAAAATCCTAGTTACTGTTTTGATCCGCATTAAATTCATTCTTTTTCCAAAACCTGTTCACTGGTTTTACCGAATCTCCTCTCTCTTTTCTGGTAGTCGATTATAGCTTCGTACAAGTCTTTCTTACCAAAATCGGGCCAAAGTTTTTCAGTAAAATACAATTCTGTGTAGGCAAGCTGCCAGAGAAGGAAGTTGCTTATCCTCATCTCGCCGCTCGTCCTTATCATTAATTCAGGGTCGGGAATGCCCGAAGTGCAAAGATATTCCCCGAATTTTTCTTCATTTATTTCATCAGGATTGATTTTTCCTGAATTGACATCGGTGTATAGGCTACGCACCGCATCGATTATTTCCCATCTGGAGCTGTAGCTCAGAGCCACCACCAGGTTCAACCCGGTGCATCCTGATGTAAGTTTGATGGTTTCCTCAAGCCTTTCACGCACCTCATCTGAGAGCCTTTCGAAGTCGCCTATTATCTTCAGCCTGATATTGTTCTTAATGAGTGTGTCGGTCTCGTCATTAAGTGATTGAACCATTATTCCCATGAGTGCAGCGACCTCATCGTCGGGACGTCCCCAGTTTTCCGTCGAAAATGCATATAGTGTGAGATAACCGATGCCCAGTTCAGCCGATGCCTCAATAACTTCGCGGAGGGCTTTCACTCCCTGCTGATGCCCGAATACCCGGTCGAGGCCCCTTTGCCGGGCCCACCTGCCATTCCCGTCCATGATGATTGCAACATGTGCGGGCAGCTTCTCTTTATTTATACCGTTCTCCAAATTCATATTCAGCGTTACCTGTTCGAATCTGCATCTCCATAGGCAGGGCAACCGGCGAGTTTGCTCATCAGCTTCCATGTTAACGAGATTCCCGCAAAGGAATACCAGTCGTTGTTGTGTATCAGTGAGTAATCAGCCGGGTCCACAAAATCTTTTAAGCCGTCAAAGTTATCATAAAAAGTTTTACGAAAACCATATTCAGCTTCCAATCCCATATTTTTCAGAATATTGAACTTAAATCCGATTGAAAAAGGGATAACAGGAAGCAGTTCATTTGTCACAGTCATGCTGTACGCCACTCCTGCGCCGGCAGCCAGGTAGGGCGTATAATCGAGTGTTTTACCATCGGTCGAATAAGGGAAGAAGTTGAATTCGTACTGGATTGCGAGCTCACCAAAAAGTCCGCTGAAAGACCTTGCACGTGATTGCTGGAAGCTGTTGCTGAAATCAAGATCGTTGCCGTTCAGACCGCCTGCCATGATATTTGCCCGCAGAGCCTGCCTCGGGTTAAAATTAAACCGGTAGAAAAGTCCGCCTGCAGGCTTTGGCGAGTACATGAGCCTGCCGGGGTTGATATCCCCCATGTACGATGATATACCTGCCATGAAGCCATAATCGGCACGCGGCTGACCTTTGAGTGACAGTGAAAGAATTAAGAAGAAAACTGACCAGTTTAATCTTTTCATTAACAAGTGATCCGGCTCAATCAATTAAAAACGCCTGTTGTTAAAGATGACAGGCCATCCTTTCCTGTTGGTCCTCATCTTGTAAGTAACCGTGAAGTCCAGAAAATAATAAACGTCGTTTGAGCTGGAAAATTGTGAGGTATATCCGTCAATATAGTCAGAAAATGAATATCTTCCGCCTACTTCGACACCGAAGTCAAGATCGGCTGAATAAATAAGGTTTGCACCGACACCGATCGGGATTACAGGTGTAAACCCGCTTTTCTTCAGATTTTTGTTTTGAAGAAGATCGTTGCTATTTACAGAATAAGCAGCTCCTCCAAAACCAGTAAAAGTATAGACATCGATGGATGACATGATACTTCTGAAAAGACGCTTACCCCTGGCAAACCGCCAGCTTGATTCATTCTTGTTCTTTATGAAGTAGAACTCCCCGATCAGGGCCGGTTCGAATATATTGATTTTCGATTCATAGCTCCTGTTTTCATTTGATCCCCGCGTGTCTGTTGCTTTCAGCATGGCCTGGCTGAGGCTTAACCTGACATTAAGGTCGTTTGTCAGCCTGTACTTGAAGCTTGCATTCACATTATATCGTGTCTGAAGGAAGGTAAGGTCCTTGAAACCCAGGATATTTTCGCCATGGGAGAAACCACCGACGTCACCGAAGAAAAAAGACGGACCAAAACCGGCAACTGCTTCGAATCTTCTTTGTCTCCACAGCTGCTGGGCGCCAAGCTGCATTTCACCGCAAAGAAACGACAGGATAAAAAATAACAGTACCGTTCGTTTCATCAGTTTATGTGTTAGGTTAGCTGACTAAAAATATCAGATTATCAGTACAAATATAAAAATAAATCAATTCCTGCTATCGGCTCCCCACATAAGTTTATTTCTCAGGGTACTGTAGAAATCCCTGCTTCTCATCATCACTGTTTTTATCTTTTCATGAGACCGTACAATGTGCACTTCCTCCCCGAAAGGCACTTTCCTTGAGCGAAAATCGACAGTGGCCATATATTCGAGGCTTCTTCCTTCCACTATCATCTTCAGCTTGCTTTCACCTGATATCACGATCGGACGAATTGTCAGGTTATGAGGCGCTATAGGCGAGATAATTATGCTTTCATCCTCGGGTGTGAGTATGGGCCCGCCGGCGCTCAAGTTGTATGCTGTTGATCCTGTCGCAGTGGAGATGATCAATCCGTCGGACCAGTATGTATTAAGGTAGGCTTCATTTACATAAACACTTATTGTTATCATGCTGAGGTCTGACTTCTGTATCGTAATCTCATTCAAGGCAAGGGAATTGTTGCCCTCGAAAAGGTTTGAAGGCCTTTCAAGCTTCAGGAGGCAGCGCTCTATGATGTCGTATTCATTGTGGCTGAGCATGTCGAGGGATTTGCCTATCTCGTCGGCATAAATATTTGCAAGGAAGCCCATTCTCCCTGTATTGATCCCGGCTATAGGTATGCCTGAATCCTTCACCTTTATGATCGTTTCAAGGAAAGTTCCGTCGCCTCCGACACTGAAAACGAAGTCAGGCTTTGTGCCCAACCCTTCAAGATCCTGAAAATACTCTATCGGTGCATCGGGGCTGGAATGGAAATCATTGCTCCGCTTCTGCATGAAAATTTTAACACCCCTCAGGTTAAGCTCATCGGTAAGCCTGCCTACGCCTGCCCTTGTTTTTGAAGTGTTGTCCTTGCTGAAAATAGCAACAGAATTCAGCATTATGTCAGATATTAAGGTAT
Organism: Bacteroidales bacterium; assembly: GCA_035299385.1. Lineage (GTDB taxonomy): Bacteria > Bacteroidota > Bacteroidia > Bacteroidales > VadinHA17 > LD21. Next base: position 16,683 of record DATGWQ010000130.1, read on the forward strand.
TTCATCAGGAGATCGAATCTCTCTGAATACAGGGAATCCATTGAATCGTTTGTGGAAACCCAGGTTTTTACTTCATAGTTGTAGCGTTCGAATGTCCTCATCACCGAGGTCAGATCGGTCGTATTGACCTTCAGGGTCACCTCGAGCTTGGTTGAATCAGGCGGTGATGTTATGTACATGCTCACAATCTTGATACTGTTACTCTCGACAATCTGGGCGATCTGTGTAAGAGAGTAATCACGCTCCAGAAGCTCAAGAACAATGATTCCGCCAGGCTGATCCATCGATGAGATGCCCGCAATGTGCCTGATGAGATCGTTTGTCGTTATCACACCGAGAAAACGGTTCTTGTTGTCGAGCACCGGCACAACTGACAGCTTCATGCGCGATGCCAGCCCGATAACCTCAAAGATATGCTGATCCTCCCTGACAAAAGGTTTCATGAGAGTAAGCTCATGATTACCTATTGGTTCACTGGCCTGGTTCATATCATATATGTCGGCATCGGAGATCAAACCGAGAAAATCCTGGTTGTTTACAATAGGGAGATGAGATATCCTGAAGATCTCCATCCAGTTCAGGGCTGTCTGGCCGAGATCGGAGGTTTTCAGAGCAGGAATTACTTCAGATATCAAATCTTTTGCAACCATAATTCATTTTCTTACAACTAATATAACAAAAAAAATACCGTTATTGTAATTTTGCCGTCAATTAAGAAAACATTAACACTCCCGATGACCAAATTAAGTGTAAACATCAATAAAATAGCCACATTGAGGAATGCAAGAGGAGGAAATATGCCAAATGTCCTCAATGCAGCCATTAACTGCCAGCTTTTCGGAGCTGACGGGATTACCGTTCACCCGCGTCCGGATGAGCGTCATATAAGATATTCAGACGTGATGGAAATCAAGCCTGTTATCACTACTGAATTCAATATTGAAGGCTACCCGGCCGACAAGTTCATCGCGCTTGTTCTTGCGGTGAAGCCCGACCAGGTAACACTTGTCCCGGATGCTCATGATGCCATAACATCAAATGCAGGCTGGAACATAATGAAAAACAAATCTTTTCTGACCGATGTAGTCTCGGTTTTTAAAAAACATGGCATAAGGACATCTCTTTTCGTCGACACCGATCCTGTCAATGTTGAAAATGCGGCTCTCACAGGCACTGACAGGGTGGAACTGTATACGGAACCTTATGCAGCCAGGTTCAGCGATAATGCACCGGAAGCTGTTTCGCCATTTTCCAGGGCTGCCGAAATAGCACATAATTCAGGCATGGGCGTAAATGCAGGTCACGACCTCAGCCTTGATAACCTGCACTATTTTTATCAGAATGTGCAGTGGCTGGAGGAAGTGTCCATAGGCCATGCGCTGATCTCGGATGCGCTTTATCTTGGTCTCGAGAATACAATACAGATGTACAAAAGACAATTAAAGTGAATTGAAGCTTTTTTACAGGAAATATGGCCAGGGACCCTTACTGTTCATATTACACGGGCTGTTCGGATCATCCGATAACTGGGTAACTATCGCCAAAAGGCTTTCCGACACATTTACCGTCATAGTGCCGGACCAGAGGAATCACGGGCAGTCACCTCACTCGGATGTTCATGATTATGAGGCAATGCGGGAGGATCTTTTTGAGCTTGCGGAGGACCTGTCTGCAGAGAGGTTCTTTCTTGCCGGTCACAGCATGGGCGGCAAGACAGCGATTTCATTCGCTCTTAAATGGCCTGAAATGCTCAACGGGTTGCTTGTTGCCGATATCTCACCATTCAAGGGAGACGACCCTGCCAGGACAGAGTATAATCAACATCTGAAGATCCTGGAAGCGATGATGTCCCTCGACCTGGATTCACTGAAGTCGAGACAGGAAGCCGACAAAGAACTTGAGAAAGCAGGCTTGCCTCCGCATGTGCGTGGTTTTGCACTCAAGAACCTTGAAAGGATTCACGGGAACAGGTTCGAATGGAAGCTTAACGCCCCGGCACTTTTAAAAAACCTGGATAAAATAATGAAGCCCGTCAGCAGGGATATGGCCTATTCCTACCAGGTTACCGGATTCCCGGTGATCTTTCTGAAAGGTGAAAATTCTGCATACCTGCCGGAGGAAGATTATGCCGACATAAAAAAGATATTTCCTGCAGCCGAGTTTGTGGAAATCAAAAATGCCGGGCACTGGGTACATGCGGACAACCCGGAGGAAATAATAAAAAATATAAGAAAATTGATTTAATCACCTGTTCTGCCCCTCTGAATCCCCCCAAATGGGGGGACTTGATTTCAAACATGACCAATTTGTTATTGCCCCTCTAAATCCCCCCAAATGGCGGGACTTTGGTTTCGTAACGTGATCAGCTTAATTCCATTAGAGAATTTTTTTCCCTTCAGGGGGAAGTGCGTTGGCCTGTGCAGATGGCAAAAGGAGGCCGGGAGGGGCACTTTATTCAAACGTCACCGATTCGATCCTGTCCTCCGTTATCTGCGGCAGGTTCATAAAGCGCAGGAGCACCTGGGCGATCGCTATGACGTCCTTTTCACAATAGCGGACAATCCTTTGCAGGTCATTCTCCTTATAATATATGCCTGCCACCATGCTGCCGTCGATATCATCCTTGGGTGTGGGAATGCCAAGCACGGATGTGAGGAGCTCAAGTGAGGTGAAATTCTTATAATCTCCGAATTTCCAGAGATCCATTGTATCGAGAAGCTTCACATCCCACGGCTTCTTGCCTGAATTATCAAGAAGCTCGGGTATGACAACACCGTTGATAACCATCCTCCTGGAAATATAAGGGAAATCGAATTCCCTGCCGTTATGTGCACACAATATGGCATTGCTGTGAAGCTTGCAGAATTTCACGATCAGGTCGGAAAAATCCAGAAGAAGTGCCTTTTCATCATTGCTGTAAAATGACTTCAGGCGGATAAAGCTTCCTTCACCAACCTTGACAATACCCACTGAAATGCAGATAATCTTTCCGAATTCGGAGTAGATACCTGCCCTTTGGTATACTTCTTCCGCGCTCTGAGCTTCCTCCCTGAAATGCTTTGACTTTTTATCCCAGAGGGTCCGGAACACCGGGTCGAGTTTTTCAAATGATTCAGCTGCGGGGACAGTTTCGATATCCAGGAAAAGGACATCTTCGGGGTTTACATTAACCATATTCAGTGAATTTAATCTTTCCTTCTTTTCTGCAAATGCTTCTCAATTATTGAAACCAGCACTTCGATTCCGACCTGGTTCTCTCCTCCTCCGGGTATAATAATATCGGCATAACGCTTTGAAGGCTCGATGAACTGCAGGTGAGATGGCTTTACTGTATCGTGATACCTTTCAAGCACTTTCAGCACGGAACGGCCCCTTTCGATTATATCACGCTGTATCACCCGCCCGAGCCTGTCATCAGCATCAGCATCGACAAAAACTTTAATATCCATTATTTTGCGCAAAGCTTCATCGGTGAGAATAAGGATACCTTCGACAAGTACGACCCTTGCCGGCTTCACCGGAACAGTCTCCTTCGCCCTGATGCATGTAAGGTATGAATAAACCGGCATTTCGATGCTTTTCCCTTCCCTGAGTAGTTTAAGATGCTCGATCAGCAGCTCGAACTCAACCGATGCCGGGTGGTCGAAATTGATCTTCTGCCGCTCTTCGAGAGGAATCGAACTATTGTCGCGGTAATAAGCATCCTGCGGGATGATTATCACTTCACCGTTTGGAAATACCTTCATCAGCTTCTTAACCACAGTTGTCTTTCCTGAGCCTGTTCCGCCCGCAATTCCTACTATCAGCATAAATTCCTATTTTTGCATTCAGTTACGACTTCAAAAATAGTAATTTGCACAGATGTTAAAAATCTGATCAGTTTTCAAATTCTTAGATTCATCGATATGTCAGACCTGTACCCGTTGAAATTTGAACCTGTCCTCAAGGAAAAAATCTGGGGAGGACGTGCACTGGCGGAACATTATAACAAAAAGGCAGGCATGGATAGGGCATTAGGTGAAAGCTGGGAGATCTCGGCAGTTACGGGCGACATCTCTGTTGTAACCAACGGCTTTCTTGCCGGCAACAGCCTCGAGGAGCTTATCGAAGTGTACATGGGTGACATAACGGGCGATTCTGTTTACGAGAAATTCGGGAACGAGTTCCCGTTGCTGATTAAGTTCATTGAAGCCGGTCAGGATCTGTCAGTCCAGGTTCACCCGGGGAATGAAATTGCACGGAAAAAGCATAATGCATACGGAAAAACAGAGATGTGGTACATCCTTGAAAGCAAAAAAGGTGCATTGATCTATACAGGCTTCCGCGAGGGTGTCACAAAAGAAATGTACCAGAAAGCTGTAGAGGACGGCACGATAGCAGAATTCCTGAATGCCGAAGAGGCAGAACCCGGAGATGTGTTCTTTACCCCGGCAGGCAGGGTACATGCAATAGGAAAAGGAATCGTTCTTGTTGAGATACAGCAGACCTCCGATATAACTTACAGGATCTTTGACTGGAACAGGAAAGGCGCCCAGAAGAGGGAACTGCATACGGAGCTCGCTCTTGAAGTCATCGATTTCAGCCAGGAAGGTAAAAATAAGGTCAGAATTGAACCTGAAACAAACAGGATTTCCGGCATGGTCAGCTGTGAATTCTTTAACACTGACATTCTTAAATTTGACACGCCACTGAGAAGGGAATATTACCTGAGGGATTCCTTTGTAATTTACATCTGCACCGAAGGAGCCTTCAAATTAAAATGGGAAGGGAAAGAAGACAGGGTTATCAAGGGTGACACAATCCTTCTGCCGGCAATGATAAAAGAGGTTATCCTCGAGCCTGAACTCTCTGCAACAATTCTTGAGGTATATATAGATGAAGAAACCAAATATATCTGAACGATGAGATTTTTTAAAAGCTTTCTGATACTTTCTGCCATTGCCTTTCTTATAGCATGTGGCAGTAAAACCACGAATAATAATCCGGCAGCCGGGAACGATACAATAACTGTCCCTGATACAGGATACACCGGCATAAAGCAATTTATGAGCGGAAAGTATATTGTCAGCGAGGTGAACTTTGTGAATGGCGTAAGGCAGGGGCTTACAAAAACTTTTTACCAGAGCGGCAGGCTGCAAAGGACTTACTGGTACGAAAAGGGCGTAAGGCAGGATTCATCCTGCTGGTATTACGAGGAAGGTCAGCTGTTCCGCACAACGCCCTTCAGGAATGACACTGTGGACGGGATCCAGAAACAATTCTACCGCACCGGTGAGCTCAAGGCGGAAATGGGCTACAAAGACGGGTTCAGAACTGAGTATTTCAAAGAGTATACACGCGAAGGCAAGCCTGTAAATGATTACCCCGACATTGTGGTACGTACCGAAGACAACTACAAGGCTGCCGGCCGGTACAGCATCATACTCGAACTTTCCGACAAAAAGGTGAATGTAAACTGGCGCAGGGGAGAATTTACAGATGGAAAATATGATACGGCACAACTGCAGAAAATAATAAAAACCGGAAATACTGGTCGTCTTGACCTGAAGAAAACCGGAGCTGCCACGCAGACTTATGTGAATGTCATTGCAGAAATACTCACGGATTTCGCAAACAGAAAGCTTGTTGAAAAGAAGATCGTGCTCCCCTATAATGATCTGAAATAAGCATTATGATTATCCATTCAGCACGGTTCGTCAAAAGCAGCCCCTCTCTCAGGGACTGCCCTGCACCGGACAAGGCCGAATTCGGATTCATCGGGCGCTCAAATGTGGGTAAATCGTCGCTGATCAACATGCTGACAGGATTCCAGAAACTTGCCAAGACCTCCTCCCTTCCAGGTAAAACAAGAACTATAAATCACTTCATCGTGAATGATTCATGGTATCTTGTCGATCTTCCGGGATATGGTTATGCAAAGGTGTCTGCATCCAAGAGGGATAAATGGGTTTCTGAAACAGAGAAATTCATACTGAAGAGAGATACGTTGTTAAGTCTTTTTGTGCTGATCGATTCACGTCATAAGCCTCAGCCTTCAGACCTGCAATTCATGGAATTTCTCGGGGTGAATGAAATCCCTTTTGCAAGGATATTTACCAAAAGCGACAAGCTCTCTCCAAATGCACTCCTGAAATCCATCCATGAATATGACAGGATAATGCTGGAGAAGTGGGAATCACTTCCTGTAACATTCATCACCTCAGCCATTAACAGCAAAGGTCGCAATGAGATTCTTAAGTATATAGAAGAAACTGTCAACAATTTTTCAAAAGGCAGGTGATATCGGTCCGGAATTTTTAATTTTGTACTCAAATTTCTGCCTATGTTCGGACATGCACCAATGAAGCTTTTTTCCTGCAGGTCCTCGCTTCATTTGGCAAAGATGATTGCCGATAAGCTTGGGATCGAACTTGGAAAAAGCTCAGTTACTAAATTCAGCGATGGCGAATTCCAGCCATGTTTTGACGAATCAGTGAGAGGCTGCATGGTCTTCATAGTACAGTCGACCAATCCACCGGCCGAGAACCTTCTCGAGCTGCTGCTCATGATAGACGCGGCAAAGAGGGCATCCGCTTACAAGGTTATTGCCGTTATCCCATACTATGGTTTTGCACGCCAGGACAGGAAAGACAGGCCGCGTGTATCTATCGGTTCAAAACTCACGGCGGACCTCCTCAGCACTGCAGGCGTCGACAGGGTAATAACGATGGACCTCCATGCGGACCAGATACAGGGTTTTTTCAACGTGCCCGTCGATCACCTTTTCGGTTCAGCAGTATTCGCACCATATATATCAAACCTGAAGCTTAAAAACCTTACCGTTTCCGCACCCGATATGGGGGGGTCGAAAAGGGCAAACGCCTATTCGAGATTCCTGCAATCGGAAATGGTGCTTTGCTATAAGCTCCGCAAAAAACCGAATGTGATCGAGGAAATGTCGATAATCGGGGAAGTTGAAGGCAGGAATGTTGTGATAATTGACGATATGGTCGATACGGCAGGGACACTGGCTCTTGCGGCCAATATGATGAGGGAAAGAGGTGCAACCAGCATCAGGGCTGTGGCAACTCATCCCATTCTGTCGGGAAATGCCGTAGAGAGAATAAATGATTCAGCAATCGAGGAGCTCGTCGTAAGCGATTCAGTCCCTTTCAATAATACCTCACCAAAAATAAAGGTTCTCTCCATCGCCGATATTTTCGCCAGGACAATAATGGCTGTAACCACTAATCAGTCAATCAGTACAAATTTTGTATTCTGATTCCTTTGTTCTATATTTGCAGGCCAAAATTTTTATTAAAAACCGTGTAATGAGATGATCATCACTGATTATCTAGTAGCACAATAACACATCTAAAATGAAAACAATAGAGATCAAAGGTTCTTTCAGAAACGAGCTTGGAAAGAAAAGCTCCAGGCAGTCAAGGAAATCAGGGAATGTGCCATGCGTGATCTATGCAAAAGAAGGAAACATCCATTTCGAGGCGCCCGAACTGAGTTTTAAAAACCTTATTTACACCCACGAAGCACATCTCGTCAAACTTCTTGTTGACGACAAGGAATACAATGTTGTGCTGAAGGACATCCAGTTTCACCCTGTAAATGACAAAATACAGCACGTTGACTTTATACAGATCTCGGAAGATAAACCCGTGATCATCGGTGTTCCTGTTAAGGTCACCGGAACTTCTGCCGGTGTTCTTGCAGGCGGAAAGCTGGTTACCAAGAAGAGAAACCTCAAGGTAAAAGGATTCCCGAAAGATCTTCCTGAGGAACTTACCGTCGATATCACAGAGCTTAAGATTCACCAGTCAATAAAAGTCGGTGATCTTTCTTTCGACAAGATCGAGCTTCTCGATCCCAAGAAGGACATGGTAGTCGGTGTCGCCACCTCGCGTGTTGCGAAGACTACTGAAGAGGAAGCTGCTGAAGCTGCTGCTGCTGCTCCTGCTGCAGGTGAAGCTCCTGCTGCAGGTGCTGAAGCAGAAGAAAAGGGAAAATAATTCATTTAACTGAACAGGCTGTATGAAGTATCTTATAGCAGGCCTGGGAAACATAGGTGACGGATACAAGGATACACGTCACAACATAGGTTTTACCGTATTGGATGCCCTGGCCAGGGCATCCAATACTTCTTTTACGGACAGGCGTTACGGAGCAGTCTGCAATGTAAAGTACAGGGGCAGAGAACTTATCCTGCTAAAGCCGTCAACCTTCATGAATCTCAGCGGGAATGCAGTAAGCTACTGGCTGAAAAAAGAGAATGTCCCTCTTGAAAATCTCCTCGTAATTGCTGATGACCTTGCGCTGCCCCTTGGAACCATAAGAATGCGACCAAAGGGAAGCGATGGCGGGCATAACGGCCTTGCCCATATAAATTCTGTGCTCGGTACGAATGAATATGCAAGGATCCGTGTAGGCATAGGCAGTAATTTCAGGAAGGGGGCACAGGTCGATTATGTCCTTGGAACATGGACTCCTGAAGAAATGAAGATCCTGCAGGAAAGAATTGATATCGTGGCCGAGATGATCAGATCATTCTCGTTCCAGGGAACCGAACTCACTATGACAAATTTCAACAAGGCCGGAAAGATGCCGGAGAAAGAATAATGAACTTGCCTTTAAAAGAAATTTCCCGCAGATACCGCTGATTATCGCAGATTGAAAAACGCAGATTTATTTCTGTCAAAATTCAATCCGCGTAATCTGCGTGAATTTCAATCCGCGTAATCTGCGGGAAAAAGGCTGTTAAAAAATGGACACCGAAATACGTATCGACAAATTCCTCTGGGCGGTAAGGGTCTACAAGACACGCAGCATTGCCACAGATGAATGCCGGAAAGGCAGAATACTTGTCAATGATGTCCCGGTAAAGCCTTCAAGAAATGTTTCCGCCGGTGAAATAATTGTTGTCAGGAAACCGCCTGTAACATACACTTACAAAGTGCTGGATCCCATCATTAACCGTGTATCCGCAAAACTTGTGCATAACTTTGTCGAAGACATCACACCCGAAGAGGAAAAAATGAAGCTCGACTACCGCCAGCCTGCTTCCGGTATATACAGGCCAAAAGGACTCGGGAGGCCTACGAAAAAGGAAAGAAGGCTTATTGACAGGCTGCAGGACGGTATCGAAGATTGAACCGGGGTGGTATAAAGACCTATAATTGAGAAAAATTCCTCAGAATCTATCCCTGCCTTTGACCTGATTTTCCATTTTTTATAACTTGCAGCAGCTGTGAAAACGCGTTTTTGGAAACGCAGATTTAATAATGGGAAAGCAAAACATCGAAAAATATTCTTCAAGGTATGCACTCCTGAAGTTCGTCTCAGGCTTCTGGCATAATAACGTGTATTACAGGCGGGTAATAGTCTATGGCCGGGAGAACATCAATTTATCAGCTTCCAACATTTTTGCACCCAATCATCAGAATGCACTCATGGATGCGCTTGCCGTTCTTTTCACACACAAGGGGCAGCCGGTTTTTCTTGCGCGTTCCGATATCTTCAGGAAAAAATTCATGGCTAAGCTGCTTTACTTCCTTAAAATGCTGCCTGTATACAGGATAAGGGACGGCTTCAGCAGCCTGAAGGAAAACGATGAAATCTTCGAAAAGACAATAGATGTTTTAAAGAACAGGAACGGGCTTGTCATCCTTCCGGAAGGTGATCATGCAGGATTCAGGAGATTAAGGCAGCTGAAGAAAGGTATCTGCAGGATAGCATTCCAGGCGGAAGAGGCCACCGGCTATAATCTCAAGATCAAAATAATACCGGTAGGGCTTGAATTCTCACATTACAACAGGTACAGGCAGGTGCTGACTGTTGTTTATGGCCATCCTGTCGAAGTGTCTGATTACATCGAGTCGTACAGGACCAGCCCTGAAAAAGCTTTCAACGAGCTCCGGGACAGGTTAGCCGACGAGATCAGGAATCTTATTGTGCATATCGAATCAAAAGAAGATTATGAGGCCATAGATGAGCTGCGCGATATTATTAACGGAAAGTACAGCGACGATATAAAATTCCCTAAAATATTCAGGGACAGGATGCTTATCGGTAAACTTAACGGTCTCCGTGAAAAAAACTTTCCCTTGTACAGGAAAATCTGCGACCTCAGCCTCGAGATCAAGAAAAGGGCGGCAGAAATGAAACTCAGCTACAGGGTCCTGGGTAAAAAGAATCATTCTTTAACGGGACTACTTGCCGGTGTTATTGGATTGATCGCAACTTTCCCGCTTTACCTTTATGGAAATATATTCAATCTCACCTTCCTGGCCATCCCCAACCTTCAGATCCCGAAGATCAAGGATCCGCAGTTCCATGCCACCATCAGGTACGGATTATCGCTTGCACTGGCATTCATATTTCTTCCCGTGTACCTCATTCTCTGTTTCCTGATCTTTTCTCCCTGGTGGATGGCAATATTGATTTTTCTCACACTTCCTCTTTCAGGTCTTTTTGCATGGGATTATTACCTGATATTCAAAAGAATAGCCGGGGGATTCAGAATAAGGAACCTGATAAAAAGAAATGATTCCGCATTCCTTGATCTCAGGAAAAAATACAAAGAATTGAAGGACCTGATTGCAAATCTCAGATATGAAGACAAATGAGGCGCTGAAAGGTAAAACGGCCTGGATCACCGGTGCATCTTCCGGGATCGGGGAAGCCCTTGTAAGAAAATTCTCGGGATCGGGAGCAGCAGTGATTGCATCGTCGAATGATCCTGATGGCCTTACAAAAGTTAAGGAATCATGCCAGAACAGCGGGAAAATCAGGTGTGTTCCCTTCGATCTTTCAGACACCGCCGGAATCGGTTCGCTTGTATCGGATGTTATAAATGAAGCAGGCAGAATTGACTACCTCATTAATATCGGAGGAATCAGCCAGCGGGCACGAATTGAAGAAACGCCCCTGTGGCTTGACAGGAAGATATTCGAAATAAATTATTTCGGAACGATCGCATTTACAAAAGCTGTCCTGCCCTTTATGGTGAAGCAGGGAGGAGGCCATATCCTGGCAACAAGCAGTATTTCAGGAAGATTCGGCTTCCCTCTCAGATCAGCTTATTCAGCCAGCAAACAGGCTATCCATGGTTTTTTCGAAACACTTTATCTCGAGAATAAGGGAAATAACATAAGAGTTTCTGTGATCATACCGGGAAGGGTAAGGACTTCAATATCCTATCATGCACTGGTTGCTGACGGCAGTGAGCACGGAAGGCTTGACGACGGACAGGCAGGCGGGCTACTGCCGGAAAAAGCGGCCGAAATCATAGTGAAGGGAATGCTGAAGAACAAAAGAGAGATCCTGGTGGGGAACGGAGAGCTGATGCTGCTGCATATAAGAAGGTACATGCCCTGGCTGTTCTTCAGGATTGCCGACAAAATCAAATCGACATAAAAATTAAAACATTTGAAATGAAGGGGTATACGTTGAGCGGGATTCAGCAGGTCGGTATAGGCGTTACGGACCTGCATGAAGCATGGAAATGGTATCGTCAGTATTTCGGAATGGATTGCCGCGTTTTTGAAGATGAAGCAGAAGCAAAACTGATGCTTCCATATACAGGGGGACAACCGAGAAAAAGGCATGCCATCCTTGCGGTCAATCTCCAGAGCGGCGGAGGATTCGAAATATGGCAGTACAAGGGGCGGAAACCAATAAATATCAAGGAAGAAATCAGGATAGGCGACCTCGGTATCATTGCATGCAAAATAAAGGCAAAAAACATTCCCACAGTTCTTCAGATGTACCGCTCCGAAGGCCTGAATGTGCCCGAAAACTATGCAATGGATCCGGCAGGCAAAATGACATTCATCGTAAAGGACCCTTACGGAAACCTTTTCCAGGTCGTCGAAGCAAGGGACTGGTTCATGAACGAGAAAAAGCCGACGGGAGGATCATACGGAGCCATGATCGGGGTGTCTGATATTGAAAAATCAAAAGCGATTTATTGCGATATCCTTGGTTACGATGAAGTTATTTATGACAAATCGGGGATATTCAATGATCTTTCGGCCATTCCCGGAGGATCAGCCGAGTGCAGGAGGGTCCTGCTTAAAAGATCGAAAAAGTTCGCCGGCCCGGTGAGCAGGATCTTCGGCGACAGTGTTATTGAACTTGTCAGCACAAAGCTACCCGGCAAACGCATATACAGGGACAGGTTCTGGGGAGACCCCGGCTTCATCCATCTATGCTACGATATGCAGGGGATGGACGCTTTGAAAGAATTCTGTGAACAGAAAGGGTACCCGTTTACGGTTGACAGCAAGAAACATCATGAGGGCGCCAGCTTCGATATGGGAGAAGCTGCAGGACATTTTTCGTACATCGAAGATCCTGACGGAACCCTGATCGAATTCGTGGAAACGCATAAAATACCGATCATAAAAAAACTGGGCCTCTTTATCGATCTCAGAAAGAGAAATCCTGAAAAATCACTTCCGGACTGGATGCTTAAGACGTTGAGGTTCTCCAGAGTGAAGGATAAATAAAGGTAATCGGTAATCGGTAAAATCGGTAAAATCGGTAATCGGTAATCAATACTCTAAACCGTTCCCGCAATTGATTCCACCCTGCGCAGGACCCTCATAACGTTGCCTCCCCATATCTTCTCGATATCTGTCTTCGTGTAACCGCGGCGAAGAAGTTCAATCGTGATATTCTTCATCTCAGCAGCTGAATGGCAGCCGTCAACTCCTCCTCCCCCGTCGAAATCCGTTCCGATTCCCACATGATCCACGCCTATAATCTGCACAGCATGATCGATGTGATCGGCAATATCCTTTACGGTTGCAAGCTTTTCAAATTTTTTCTGCACAGCCCTGTATTCGACACGCAGGATCTTTTTTGAGTCTTCGGGCAGGGAGGTATAATCACCATACTTCTGCCTGAGCTCTTTAAGCGCAGCATCCATCTGTGCATTGGGTTCCGGGGTCTTCAGGTAGTTGCTGAGAATGCAGATCTGAATAACACCGCCATTTGCCTTCAGAGCCAGCAACATGTCGTCTGTAAGGTTCCTGGGGCTTCCGCATAATGCACGGCATGAGGAATGTGAAGCTATGACGGGCGCTGAGGTGACTTTAAGCACATCATAAAATGCCTCATCTGAGATGTGCGAAACGTCTACCATTATGCCAAGCCTGTTCATTTCATGGACAACCTGTTCGCCAAGATCGGAAAGGCCATTGTTCTCGGCGCCTCCAGGATCGGTCGAAGAATCGCACAGATCATTGTTTTTTGAGTGTGCGAGTGTAATGTACCTTGCCCCCTGATCATAATATTCTTTAACTCTTGCTATATTATGGCCGATCGGATAACCGTTCTCAAGCCCTATGAATGCTGCTATCCTCCCCTCTTTCGCAATCCTGTATGCATCATCGGCTTTAAGGGCTATTTCAGCGAGCGAACTGTTTTTGGCAACATTATCATGAATTGCCCTGAATATCTTCATTGTATTGCCATGCACCTTTTCAAAGGCCGAATCATTTCTTGGGCCCTGGCCGATGAATACAGCGAAGAATTCTGAATGCAACCCTCCTTCCGCCATCCTGGGAAAATCAACACAGCCTTCGTCATGACGTGCGCCAAGATCATATGTTGAATCATCCTCGAAATTCATCGGGGTATCGCAATGGGTATCCACAGTCAGAATGGACGAATGGATCCTGTCAGCTTTCCTGACAAGCTTTTCCTCACTGTCAGTACAACCCTGTATCAGGAATATAATAACCGGGATAAACAAAAGTTTTTTCATAGGTAACCGGGGCTATTCAATGCAATATAATTAAAATGCATGCGGGAACTGAAGAAAATCAATTCTTTAACCAATTTTAACAATAACCCGCCTGTACAACAAGGCTGAAGCATACCCTGAAAATCCGACCTGCAGAATCGAATAAAATTTGGTTCCTAATATTTTTTTGATTAACTTAAATATTGAAACTCAGGATAACTTTTTCTTATCCATGAAAGAAACAGTTATAATATTATCCTGTACGTGGAAATTTGCGGCAACTTTTCCTGTCGCGATATATGCCATGAAGATGTCGGCGGCTGAAACCCTGATCTGCACAAATGCCGGAGGTATTTTGGGTTGGTTTATATTCCTTAATTTCTCAGGCTATCTCCTGAGGGTTTGGGACAAATTCAGTCCGGCTTTTAACAGGAAGAAGAGAAAAGTATTTACCAGTGCAAGCAGAAGGCTGGTAAGAATAAAGAATAAATTCGGGCTGGCCGGGATTGCAATTCTGAGCCCATCCATATTATCCATACCGGTTGGCGCCTTCCTGGCTGCCAAATATTATGGACTCAGAATGAGAGTCTGGATATTCCTGGCCGCGGGTCAGGTTTTCTGGTCGCTTGTCTTTACTTTTTTTTATACCCAGATCAGAACTGCAGCAGGCTGAGCTTTATTCAACCTTAGCGGTATCTCTCTATGAAAGCAGAAATTGAAGATGCAAATTCAGAAGGATTGTCAACCTGCGGAGAATGAGCGGACCCCTGAACAGTTATTATCTTTTTATCTGCTGAATCTGTGGCGATCTGATCATATGCATAGCGTGAAAGCGGGAGGGGAAGGATGCCGTCTTCTTTACCCCATATTATGAGGCTGGGGATGTGAATATTATTGAGCTGAGGCGTGAAGTCGATCCCGTCAGCCATAGTCTGATCAACATGATTACTGTAGACAGCAAGCGAAAAAGGGGAGCTGAAGACAAGCCTGGCGAGGGGATAATTCGCTGAATTCTTCTCATCTCCGCCAAGAGCTGAAACATACAGATATGGCTCTTCATCTGAGTATACAGGTAAAGGGTTTTCATTGTACCAGTCTATGATAAACTGCCAGAACGGCGGATCATCAGAATAATGTTCAGGAACACGCTCCAATATCCATTTCCTGATCTCTGCTTCTTCAATATCGTCCCTTACGGAACCGTCGACATCGATCCACCCACTAAATGCAGACTGGTTGTCGTCCGAACCAAGATAGGCTGCTGAAAGGCCACCTCCCCATGAATGACCGAGCATGAATAGCTTTGCTGAGGGATACTTCGATCTCGCAAGCTGCACAATCTTCGATACATCATCTATAAACTGACCTATCGTAAGCGTTGACTTATCAGGATTCCCCTGTGAAAGGCCTGAGTACCTCTGGTCCCAGTACAGAACTGCATAGTTTTTTTCCAGTTGCCTGAAGCCTTCAGATAACAGGAGTGTATGACCTGACCCTCCGGGACCTCCATGGACGGTGACAAGAATAATTCCCGAGCTCAGATTACCCCGAATCCACACTGGCAGCACGGCTCCATTATTCTTCAGGAAAAAATATTCGCCGTCATTCAGGAACTCTGATTTTTCACAGGCTGAAAAACATAAAAGCAGACCCAAGAGGAGAAAAATGCTAATTGTCTTTGACATGTTTGTTCAGAGTAAAGGAGAAACCAGCCTGAAGGGCAAAATGCGGAAGTGCAAGATTATTGTAGGGAAGCTGCCAATATATCCTGGGCCGCAGCCAGAATGCATATTTTCCTGACCTGTATCCTGTTCCCAGGATAACAGAAGGCATGAAATTGAAATTTCCGAATTTTGAGACCCTGACTGCATTTCCATTATCATCGATATGCCAGACATCTTCATTGAAAAAATCTGCAATTGTGCCTATACCGAGATATTGTTCTGCAAAAAAATTTTTCCCGAAATACTGCCTGAAACCATGATTGATGCCTATGAACCAGGAATCATGATTCCGCGGATGATGATAATATCCCAGTTCAAGAGAGGTGGATATACCTGCTTTACCGGAAAATACTTTTTCCCTTTCAGCTGAAATTGTGAAACCCGGGTATGTAATTGTTTCACCAAAGTATCCGCCTGAAATTTTCAGGTTTTTCTCCTGCGCATAAATCTCCCCTGAATGAAAAACAAAAAATATGAGGCTAATTACCAGGACGTTCTTGATAACCATTATAAATAGTAAACTGATATAAAAATGAAATATTATTTGTCACCAGATAAAGAATTTTTTAGCTTCCTGACCTTTACGAACAACAGAAAACAGCGATAAGCTGAAAAAAGCCCCGACTTGTGGTCGGGGCAGCCATGAAAAGAATGGGAAATTTTTGCTTTTTGGACAGTAAAAAGCAATTGTAAAAATATGTTAAATTTTTAAGATTGTCAACAGGTGTATGCCTTTTTGATGGTAAAAATCATTTCATAGCGCAGGAGATACAAACAGGCTGAGGATTAGAATAACACCAATACAGGTAATTACGAATCCGGCGATCCTGTTTATCATGAAAATGGTCCTGAGCCTTACTCTCCCTTTGAACCTGCTTATCACCCAGCTCACCGTGGTCCACCATGCCATTGTACCGATAAAAATCCCCGGGATAAGTATGAATGGCACCATCTCAGCCCTGAGGTCACTTTTTAACGGGAACCCGGTGAGGAAGGCAACAAATATCAGAACTGTATAAGGATTGGTCACTGACATTAAGAACACTGACCAGAAATCCCGCCAAAGCGATTTATTTCCATTATCCTTTTTACGGATATCAGCAACAGGATTTGAAAGAAAGATCCTGACGCCAGCAAAGATAATCACAATACCGCCGGCAAGGCTTAATATGAATCTCTCTTCACGGATGAAGCTGATTATCATCGTCAGTCCGACCACTGCAATCACAGCCTGGACAAGGTCAGCAGCGCTCAGTCCCAAACCTGAAAAAAAACCGGACCACAATCCTCTTTTCAAAGTCCTGTTTATCAGGATTATACCGATAGGACCAAGTGGGACCGATACTATCAGTCCAAGTATAAAACCTTTAACAAGTATCTGTACTGCTGTAATCATGCATGATTGAAAGAAATCAAAGATAGAAAGTTGATTATAATTATAATACTATTTTTGTGCCTTGGTGGTTGAAAAGAGAAAATTCTGGCATTGGGCGGTACTTGCTGCCCTCTCCCTCATCTGGGGATCGAGCTATATCCTTATGAAAAAAGGCCTTCAGTCATTCACCCCCTACCAGATAGGTTCAATAAGAATTCTGATCACATCCGTCTGCCTGCTACCTGTAGCACTGAAAAACATGCACAGGTTAAACCGGAATAACATTATCTCTGTACTGATAATCGGATATGCCGGAAATGCAATCCCGGCTTTCCTTTACCCTGCAGCCCAGACACATATCAGCAGCTCATTGACAGGCATGCTCAATACTCTCAGCCCTGTATTCACACTGCTTTTAGGAATCATGATTTACAGGAGAAAGGCTATAAACAGCCAGATCACAGGTGTTTTCCTGGGCCTGGCGGGAGCTGCAGGCCTGCTTTATTCCGGTTCATTTTCGATCAACTGGTTCGGATTATTTGTTGTGGCAGCCACAATGCTTAACGGACTCAGCAACAATGAGGTGAGCAGAACCCGGGGGCTTAATGGTATAAGGATCACGGCTCTTGCCTTCTTCCTTTCACTGCCGCTGGCAATTGCATATCTTCCTTTTTCTCATATAGGCACAGCTCTTCATTCCCAGGGTGCAGTCCGAAATCTTGGTTACATCACCATCCTTTCTGTTGTGGGAAGCGCCATTGCCCAGGGATTGTACTATATGCTCATAAGGGACACTTCGCCGGTATTCGCTTCGGTCGTTACGTACTTTATTCCTGTCGTTTCGACGATGTGGGGAGTGCTCGACGGTGAGGCATTGTCCGCTTCAATGGCATCGGTGATATTTATTCTTGCGGGAGTATTCTTTATAAACAGGCCCGATTTTTTACTCAGAAAAAAGAAAGCTGAGGTGCCGGTCAATGTGCCTTAGCGTTGAACGCAGCAATCCCTTCATCAAGCCAGGCTTTGTATTCCTCCACGTTAAGGTTTGTGGGCATGGGCTTGTTCAGAGGATTTCCTTCATAATCAGTAATGACGTAGAGAGGCATTGAATTGGTTTTGAACTTCGATATTTCAAGATCCTCATTTACCTTTCCGATTGTCTTTTTCACCTTTCCGTCGACTGAAGAAGTTACCCATTCACTTTCCGGAAGCTGGGTCCTGTCATCCATGTAAAGCGCTATGATGACAAACTCTTCTTTTAACATTCTCAGCACTTCAGGATCAGACCACACCTTTGCTTCCATCAGCTTGCAGTTGGCGCATGCATGTCCCTTGAAATCGAGAAATACAGGCTTCCCTTTCTCCTTCGCGCAGGCAAGCCCCTGTTTGTAATCAAAAAATCCTGTCAGTCCAAGGGGCATGTGAAGGAAATCACCATATTTTGGAGCCTGGCATTGTTCACTTGTGGCCACAGGACCAGGCTGGCCAGCCGAGGTCTGCACATTTACCGAAACCGGCTTTGAGAGGTCCAGCTCACTGTTACCTGAAGGCATGAATGAAGACAATGCCGTCAAAGGTGATCCGAAGAGGCCGGGGATCATGTAAACAACAAAGCTGAAAACAGCTATTACCAGGAATAACCTGAATGTTCCGATATGCGGGAGATCGCTGTCGTGAGAAAATTTGATCTTGCCCATAAGGTATAATCCGAGCAGGCTGAAAAGCACTATCCAGATTGCAAGGAAGACATCACGTGAAATAAAATTCAGGTTATATACGCTATCGACAGTTACCAGGAACTTCAGGCTGAATGCGAGCATTAAAAAAGCCAGCACAACCTTTATCGAATTCAACCACCCGCCTGATTTTGGAAGCTTGTTCAGCACTGCCGGGAAAAGTGCAAATATTGTAAAAGGCATAGCGAAGGCCAAACCAAAGGCAAACATGCCCACGGTAGGCCGTAAAACATCACCTCTTGCAGCTTCAACCAGAAGTCCACCGACAATAGGTCCGGTGCATGAAAACGAAACAATTACTGTCGTCAGGGCCATGAAGAATGATGCCAGCATGCCTCCCCTGTCTACTTTTGCATCCGCACTGTTTGCCCATTTGCTTGGCAGGACAAGTTCAAAAGCTCCCAAAAATGAGACTGAAAAAATTACGAACAGCAGGAAGAATATAATGTTTGGTATCCAGTGTGTGCTTAAGGCATTTGCAAATCCGGCCCCTGCACCGGTAAGGGAAATTATTATGCCGGGTGAAGTGTAGATAAGTACTATCGAAAGTCCGAAAATAAGGGCATTCAATATTGCTTTTGACCTGTTCTCAGATCCTCGTGTAAAGAACGCGACGGTCATTGGTATCATGGGATACACGCAGGGCGTCAAAACACCAACGAGGCCGAGAATAAAAGACCAGAAAAAGAAAGACAGCAATCCCTTGCTGCTGAGCGTACCTTCCTCATCTCCCGATATTAATGATGCGTCCTGCGATTTATTCTCTCCTTTGATGTCTATACTGAACTCCACATCCTTTGGCGGTGAACAGGTCTTATTGTTGCATGCCATATAATTCACGGTGCCTGTTACTGTGAATTGAGGCTGTGAACCTGTAATTTTCTGCCTGAATTCAGCTGTATTGCTGAATGTCCGGATATTCATCTCGAAAGCTTCATCGTAAAGCTCTTCCGGCTTTGTTACCTGGTATGTTTTCCCGATAACGCTGTAGACTGAAGCAGAATCCACACTGAATAACGTGGGTATTGGTCCTCCTTCAGGTATGTCCATCGCATAAATGTGAGAACCCTCTTCAATATTTGCCCTGAACACGAGCTCATACTGGTTGCCGCCTTTCTTTTCATAACCGAATTCCCAGGTTACAGGATCGTATATCTGTGAATATGAAAGAGATGCGAAAAGGATGAATACAAAAAAGAGGATGGATCTTCTTACCATAATTCATTTATTGGGAGATGCAAAAATAATAAAACAAATATCATCAATAGAATTATCGCGCGAAGTTCAAGTAGTTGTTCACGAAAGGTCGATTTCATTTCCGTCCTGGTCGCAGAAATGGTATTCCAGCATGTAATATGAAGTAACCGGCTGAACCTTGAGACTGATCTTGTGCTTCATATTCCATTTCATCCTGACTGAAATGATGCCTTTGGTAAGATAAGATGCAATGAAGGGATGGACATTGAGGATCAGCTTTCGTGTTTTTATCTTGTCTACGATGAAGGCAAGGTCTCTTTCAAGCTCGTCCGTGAACAGGATTGTGGGTCTGGTTTCACCCGTTCCCTGGCATGAGGGGCATTTTTCGTTTGTAACTATATTCATCTCGGGGCGCACGCGCTGCCTGGTGATCTGCATGAGACCGAACTTTGTTACAGGCAAAATATTATGCTTGGTCCTGTCGCCCGACATAACTTCCTTCATCCTGTCAAAAAGCTGCTGTTTGTTCTCATTGGTCTGCATGTCGATGAAGTCGACAACGATTATGCCGCCCATATCCCTGAGCCTCAGCTGCCTTGCAATTTCGGCAGCTGCTTCAAGGTTAACCTCAAGGGCATTCGCTTCCTGGTCATTGCCCGACCGTGAGCGGTTGCCGCTGTTCACATCGATTACATGCAGAGCCTCTGTGTGTTCAATTATAAGGTAAGCCCCGTGCTTGAATGAGACTGTTTTACCAAACAGGGCTTTTATCTGCTTGTTGACACCGAAATGATCGAAGATGGGCAGGGTACCCTTATAGACCTTGACAATCTTTTCCTTTTCAGGCGCTATCTCCCTGATGTACGTCCTCACCTCTTCCGCCATGGAAACATCATTGATGTGAATGTTATTGAAAGTAACATTCAGAATGTCGCGCAGGATTGTGCTGGTCCTGTTCATTTCGCCGATGAACAAACGCGGAGTCTTGGTATCCTTCTTCAGGGTTGAAAATGCTGATTCCCATCTTGCGACAAGCTCCTTGAGCTCGGCATCGAGTGTTTCCACTTTCTTGCCTTCAGCCACTGTTCTGATGATTACGCCGTAATTCCTGGGCTTTATGCTTTGAACTATGGCTTTCAGCCGGCTTTTCTCTTCGGAGCTTTCGATTTTTGCAGAGACTGACACCTTGTCGCAATAGGGCATCAGCACAAGATTTCTTCCTGCAATGGAGATTTCCGAGGCAAGCCTGGGGCCTTTTGTCGAGATTGGTTCCTTGGTGATCTGGACGATAACTGTCTGTCCTGTTGTAAGGACATCAGTTATCTTTCCATCCTTGTCAATTTCAGCTTCGGGCTTAAACTTGTGTACCGGAGGGACTTTGCCCTGCTTCTGGATGGCAACACTATAATATTTATGCTGTGTCCTGAACTGGGCGCCAAGGTCAAGATAATGAAGAAAAGCATCCCGTTCATAGCCTACATTAACAAAAGCCGCATTTAGCCCGGGCATGATCTTTTTCACCTTGCCCAGGTAAATATCCCCAACCGAGTATCTTACGTTGCGTTTTTCCTTGTTAAGCTCGACAAGCTGCTTATCTTCAAGCAAAGCCAGGGAAACTTCGGAATTTCCAGCATCAATGATCAGGTCCTTATTCAACACTTCACAATATTAATTCCTGAGTTAATTAATATGACTCATCCCACTGACAATTACATACAATAAACCTAAAGACCATCAGCCTTTAGGTTTATTGCATATTGAAGACCATTAAACTGATCTGCTATTTCTTCTTATGTCTGTTCTTCCGCAAACGTTTTTTACGTTTGTGGGTGGCCATCTTATGTCTTTTTCTTTTTTTACCGCTTGGCATATATTTATTTCTTAGCGTGAGATTTAACCTTTGTTACAAATGATTTTGCCGGCTTGAAAGCTGGGATATTGTGAGCTGGTATAATGATAGTAGTGTTCTTTGAAATATTACGTGCAGTTTTCTTAGCTCTTTTCTTGACTATGAAGCTTCCAAAACCCCTGAGAAAAACGTTATTTCCTTTTACCATAGAGTCTTTAATACTTTCCATCAGGGCCTCAACAGTCTTCTGAACAGTTACCTTTTCAATACCAGTGCTTTTGGCAATCTCATTTACAATGTCTGCTTTAGTCATCTTAGTGAAGTTTAAAATTCAACAAATTATTTGAGTCATGCATTTTTTTCAACTGTGCAAATATAAAAATATTATTCATTCCACAGGGGTAGACAGTAAAAAATAATTTTTTTTTGAGTGTTTATTATTGCCTAAAATACAATGATATAGCTATGGTTAAACGGTGTACATTCATTAAACCGGCCCTCCTGAGGGCAAATATTCCCTTTTTATAATAGCCTGATTTCATGATATTTCTGCTGCCGTTGTAAAAAGGTGTTTTTTTGTTACCTTTACTTTTCTGTTTTAAGTTACTATTTAATTCATAACTCTATGTCTATCAATAAAGTGATACTGGTCGGCAATGTTGGCAAAGACCCTGTTGTCCGATATTTCGACAAAGGTGTGGCAAAGGCTACTTTTCCGCTTGCCACAAGCGAAACTTACACAAACCAGAAGGGAGAAACCATAACCTCCACTGAATGGCATAACATAGTTTTATGGAGAGCTCTCGCTGAAGTTGCTGAGAAGACAATAAAAAAAGGCTCGCAGGCCTATATTGTCGGAAAGATCCAAACAAGATCCTACGTTGACAAAGAAGGTGTGAATAAGTATATAACTGAAATAGTTGCGGATACACTTCTTCCGCTTGAAAAGAAACAGCAGCCTGGTGCGACCGGCACACAATCCCAGACCATAAGTAACAGTACCGCAAAATCCCAAGCCAGCCCGGCGATCAATGAGCCCGCTCCCGGATATGGGAATGACATTCCTGAAGATGTGCCGGGCAATGCGCAAACAGAGGACGATCTGCCCTTTTAGTCTTTAACTGAATTCAATTGGACGCTGAACATCAATTCTCGTTATTGTCATTCGTTGCTGCAGGCGTGATATTTGAAATCATAATCCTGGCAATTCTGCTCGTTCTTTCAGGCCTGATATCTGCTTCTGAATCTGCCATCATCTTACTCACCGACGATGAATCCGTAAAACTCAGGTATGGCGGGAGCAGGAAATCAGAAATAATATCAAGGCTTCTCGAAAAGAGGGCCTTGCTAACAGTATGCCTGGCCGTCACCAGGAACATTCTCAATGTTATTATCGTATGCATGGCAGCTGTTATTGCCGTCAGCATCTTTTCAGGTAATATTGCGGGAATAACCCTCAGCATGACTTTTATACTGCTGATCCTGCTTTCGTGCGATATCTTATCCAGAATTTATATCGTACCAAGGCATGTTCAGTTTATAGGGGCAATGTACCATCCATTGTATTTTCTGCTTGGACTTTTCCAGCCGCTCGCATCCCATATAACAGGAAGCAAAAAATTATTTACGGGAAATGAGTCAGATAATTTGAAATCTTCTTCTAAGATCATCGAAGAGGAAACAATAATAAAAGGGATCGCCAATTTTGGCAATACAAATGTCAGCGCTATCATGTGCCCGAGGATAGACGTTACCGCCGTTGATATTAAATGGGGATTTGACAGGATCATACCTGTGATTATCAATTCAGGTTTTTCACGTATTCCTGTGTACTCAGGGTCATTTGATACTGTCAGGGGCATCCTGTATGCAAAAGACGTCCTCCCCTATTCAAATTACCCGGCCAGCTTCAAATGGCAATCACTGCTCCGCCCTCCTTACTTTGTACCGGAAACGAAGAAGATAAATGAGCTGCTTAACGATTTCCAGCTGAGGAAAATCCACATGGCTGTCGTGATAGATGAATATGGAGGAACTTCCGGTATTGTGACACTTGAAGACATATTGGAGGAGATAGTCGGTGAGATAACCGATGAAAATGATGAGGAAATCACATTATTCCGCAGAATCGATGAAACACATTATATATTCGAAGGCAAAATACTGCTCCATGACTTCTGTAAAATCCTTGGCATTGAAGAAGACATATACGATCCGGTGAGAGGCGAATCGGAAACGCTTGCAGGCCTTATGCTTGAGCTTGCGGGTGAAATTCCACAGAAAGACCAGGTCATTAACTTTCATAATTTCATGTTCAGGATCGAATCTGTGGACAGGAGAAGGATAAAGGAGATTCTTGTGGAAATTACTAAGAAAGATGAAAAGCCCGAAGAGATCTGAATTCCTCCTTATTTTGATGCTGCCGGTTTTCATGACAGCATGCAGTAAAGCTCCGGTGCCGAAACCAAGGGGGTACTTCAGGATTGATTTCCCTGAAAAGAAATATGCAAGGTTTGATGGTCAGAATGGTGTTCAGGATATGCCATGCTCATTTGATTATCCGGTATATGGCATCATCTCGCCTTCCGGTGAAAGGAACGGCAATGAAGGCTGGTTCAATATAGATTTCCCGGCATACCGTGCAAGAATATACCTGACTTACAGGTATATACATAACGATTTTGCCAGCCTGATGGAACAAACTTACAGGCTGAACGTTAAGAATCATATTGCGAAAGCAGATGCAATAAATGAACAGGCCATAACCAACAATGACCGGCAAGTTTACGGTATGCTCTACGATCTTGCGGGAAACACCGCAACTTCGGTTCAGTTCTATGCTACCGACAGCACCAGGCATTATCTCAGGGGATCACTTTATTTTTCTGCTGAGCCAAATTCTGATTCGCTTGCACCTGTTATAAAATTTTTCAGGGAAGACATTGTTCATCTTATGGAAACGCTGGACTGGAAATAGTATCATTGATGGGTTGCATCACAAAACATTATCTGGATGAGTACTCCATCCTGGGAGTCTGGAAGATCGAGGAGGACATCGATGCTCTCCTCGGTCTCGTATCGCTGGATAATGAGGAGAAAAAAAGATTCAAAGGCTTCAGCAGCACGTCACGGAAACTCGAATTCCTGAGCGTCAGGGCCCTTTTGTCAGAGCTGATCGGCAAGGATGCTCACATAGTTTATAATAAGAACAACAAGCCGTTCCTGAAGGATGGGTCAAGGTTCATCAGCATCTCCCATTCCCACAAACTGACGGCAATACTCCTTAGTGTGAACGAAAAAGTCGGAATCGATCTTGAATACATGAGCACCAACATTGCTGCAATAGCTTTCAAGTTTCTTAACCGCAAGGAGAAAGTGGCCAGGGAAGCTGATGAAAAGAGATACCATCTGTACATTCACTGGTGTGCAAAGGAAGCTCTCTACAAGATATGTGACAAAGAAGGGATAAGCATTAGGAAGAATCTGACGATCGAGCCTTTCAAAGTGCAGGACTCAGGTGAGATCAAAGGACATGTTCACACGGATAAGATCAATGAATCTTTTGACCTGTTCTATTCAAAATATGACAACTACGCAATTGTCTGGACAAAGAAGAAGCTATGAAAACCGAAAGCATTCAGCGTGGAAAATATATAGGGCTGCTGCTCGATCCTGACAGGACTGGAGGGGATACACTCACGGAAGCCCTGGAAATCGCAACAGAATCCGGAACTGATTACATTTTTACGGGAGGATCAATTTCTTTCAGGAACATTGATGAGCTTATCGATGAAATAAAAAAAAGCTGCATCATTCCTGTCGTTCTGTTCCCCGGCAACCTTCTCCAGCTTAGCCTGAAAGCCGATGTCATACTTCTGCTTTCATTGATCTCAGGAAGGAATGCCGAGCTTCTGATCGGCAATCATGTTACGGCAGCCCCTTATCTCAGGAACTCAAAAGAGAAAGTGATCCCGACAGGATACATTCTCATCAGCTGCGGCAGAAGGACCTCAGTTGAATATGTCAGCCAGACAGAAGGAATACCATCCGACAAGACTGATCTTGCTGTTGCAACAGCCCTTGCCGGCGAAATGCTGGGCCTTAAGCTCATTTACCTGGAAGCCGGTTCTGGTGCGGAATACCATGTACCTCTTTCTCTCATCAGCGCCGTGAGAAAAAACATAACAGTGCCCCTGATTGTGGGCGGGGGGATCAGGACAGAAAAGGAAGTCGATGACGTTTTCAATGCAGGCGCAGACATGATAGTCCTGGGAAACGGATGCGAGGAAAACCCGGATCTCCTAAGGAAAGCATGCGCAGTAAGGGACAGGCTGAGGAAAACACAGCACCCCCTGGCCTGATCCGCCTTACCTGAAAAGCTCAATCATTGGCTCTCCAGTACAGGCGTTGGGATAAGGCACCCTGCACAGCGCCGATAATGTTGCAGCTATATCCGTCATGTTTACCTTGCGGGTTACTGTCGCACGGTTAACAGTCCAGCCGTACCAGATCAGCGGTACATGTGAATCGTATTCATAAGGTGAGTTATGGTTTGTCACCGATTCATCGTCTTTTTCAACCCAACCCGGATTCAGCGTTACGATAACATCACCCGACCGCTGCGGATTGAAATTATTAAGTATCCTTTTCAGGTTTCCGCTTGCAAAATCGTTTGCTTCGAATGCAGAAAACGGGTATGCCGCAGCCACTCCTTTGAACTGGACAAGAAAACGTGCAACCTTTTTCTGAACATCATCGAGAGAAAGCCTTGCATCCTCAATGAGGGTCCTGTTAAGGAAGATCTGCCGTTCCGAGTACCCTTTGACCCAGTTGCCCTCCCCGTAAACCGCATTCAGATAGCTCCTGAGAAGCTGAAGCGCCTGGTTCTGCAGGAAATATCCCGAAGGAATATGGCTTTTCTCGAGTACCTTCGGTATCTCGGAAATGCCGTGTGCAGATGTGAAATAAACAAGGACATTCCTTTTCCCTATGCTGTCGTTCAGGTAATCCAGGAGATTATGGATTTCATCATCCAGCCTGAAAATGGCATCCCCCATCTCCACTGAGGACGGTCCGAAACGATGGCCTATGTTGTCGGTTGCCGAGTAACAGACGGAAATGTAATCTGTATTATCATCCTTTCCGAGTTTTTCATTCCGGATCAGTTTGATCGCAAAAGCTGTTGTAAGGGTGTTGGCATATGGAGTTTCGGTCAGAAGGGAAAAATCCTTCCTTGCCTGGGGATCGAGCTTTGATCTTATTTTTTTCAGATCATACGGAAAATAATTTTGCCCGGCAAATCCTCTCTCATAAACATTTGAATCCGGCAGGCAATCAGAATAGGCCGACGGTGGGGAATGAAGCTCCCATTTTGAATTCAGGTAATTATCGGCATAGCTCATCGCATTGAAATCATTGACCCATGAAGGCAGGCTGTTCATGTAATAACTTGATGACATCCAGCCTCCGGTTATCCGGTCAAACCAGAAAACTCCATCAGCCGCATGGCCCGCCGAAAGTATTGCAGCCTTCTCGCTGATGCCCACTCCGAATATCTTTGATCTCTGCTTCGAGGCCATCGACAGTTCGTCAGAAAAAGTTGAAGACTGAAGGTTTACCGGCGAATGCAGCCCTGACTCATAGCTTCCCCCGACAGGATTCACTTCATTATCCTTTGTGCAGTTTATGAGCTCATTCCTGAGCGGAACATACCAGTTGTCTGAAGTAATCCCATGATAAGAAGGCTCTGCACCCGTAGCGATGGTCGCATGACCGGGAGCAGACTGCGTCAGCATATATTCGAATGAAGCATTCTTGAAGTATGTCCCCTCATTGATCAGCCTCTTGATACCATTCTCACCAAGCCTGTCCCTGTACTTTTCAAGCTGTTCATATTTCAGCTGCTCAACAATAATTCCCACAACAAGCTTCGGCCTGTCAGGCGGTATGTATGCACCCTGTGAATACGTTCGGCCCAATGCAGCCATGCATAAACCTGTCAAAACCAATAATCTTTCAAACTTCATCTTACCTTCCTCAACAAAATGATTTCACAACATAAACGCAACAACGGTAAAACTGATTGCAGGCGCCAAAAATAAAAATTATACAGCTAACTACAGCACACTGATGATGTTTTACTTACCTTATCACAACGAATTTTCCTTTAACAGTTTCACCGGTCATAATGTTGCTGAACCGGATGAAATATATTCCGCTTACATAATGGCCTATATCTAACGGCAGGGGGGCTGAACCATAAACAACATCCTTATAATCGGCAATCAGTGAACCTGCTGCATTATAAACAGTTATCCTGACAGGACCCGAAAATGATACAGGCAGTACAGCACTGAGCCTTTTGCCTGCAGGATTCGGGAAAAGGAGCGCTTTCTCTTTTACATCTGAAATGCGGATCATTCTCACCGGAATATCTATTCTTTCCCTGTTCGCCAATGGAACGGTTATGATCGTATCCCTGTATCCCGGAGCGGAGAATCTGAGGTTCCAGTTTCCTGAATCGAGCATTCGCAGGAATCTTCCCGACAGCGTATCCGAATATACCTGTGAACTGTCCTTATCGTGATTCTCAATGAAAATCCTGGCAACAACAGGATTGGATTTCTCTGAATCAACCACATAACCGTGAATACCGAATGTTGCATTCTCGAGATACCTGAGAAGTGAACGGTAATTGTTTTCCCAGAGCCTGTTCAGCTCCGTTGAGGGAGTGACAAAATTCCTGTCCAGCTCTATCGTAACTTCACGCCCGTGCAACTGCCACGTGACAAAATCCTGCCTGCCGCCCTTTATTACGTACCAGTCGATCCCCCGGGTCACACCATTATCGAAGCCACTCATATAACCGGACTGGCTGTGGCGATGCACAGTATCGGCATACGCCCTGCTGATGTAATAAAACCAGCTGTCATCCGCATGGAACTTGCCTTTCCACCTGTCGTTCTGATCCCAGCTGTCCCATGGATAATTCACCACTTCATCGCCTGAATGGAAATTTGCGGAGAGCACGAACCTGTGCTTCCGGAGAAAATTCACCATGTCAGATGTTTCCTTCTGCATCACATTGCCCGTATTATAAGGTGTCGAAGGATCCGGAAAGTTCCTGTTCAGATCATAACCCCTGGCATTAAACCGCACAGGATTGTCGATGACATTGGCATTACGGTAAGCGCCATCGGGATTTGCGAGGGGATTGATCCATATCTCGAGGCCATCAACCAGCTTTTTCACGGGTTCATTAACCTGGTAGTTCCCGAGAAGGTAATCTGCAAGACGAAGCATAAGGATAAAGCCGCCGGTTTCATCACCATGAATCGATGAGGAATAAAATACTTCAGGCTCGTCTTCGTCTGACTGTACATTGTCGGATATTTTCAAAGAAAGGACCAGCTTGCCATTATTAGTAGAACCTATGGTATCGAGCCGGCACATTGAAGGATACTGGCGGACAAAGTCTTTCATCAGAGCAAGGTACAGGTCGTAGGTGGGATATGAATCCCATTCCAGAACGTTTTTTAAGCTTGAAGAGGTGATAATACCCTTGGTCACAGATGGTTCAATCAGCTCATATTTGAAATTTTGGGAGATGAACCATGAGGCTGTACGCTCCGACAGCTTAATATCTATTTTGCCATCCCGTATGAAGGAAATTGAAACATGTTCCGAGATTTGATTTGCAGCAGCTTTGCTCTCAAAAGGAATTGTGACTTCCGCCTGACCGTATTTCCTGATCAATTCGAGGACCCTTGCATCTTTTTCACTGCTCTGCGCCGAAAGGACAACCGGCAGGGTGACCAGCAGCAGGATAAGGATCCGTTTCATCAGGTATCAGACATTAAACCTGATGTGAAGAATATCCCCGTCGTCGACCACGTAATTTTTACCCTCTATGTAGAATTTACCCGCTTCCTTGCAGGCATGTTCGGATCCGAGGCTGACAAAATCCTGGTATTTCATCACCTCAGCCCTTATAAAACCCCTTTCCAGGTCGCTGTGAATGACACCGGCTGCCTGGGGGGCGGTCATGCCTTTTTTTATGGTCCATGCGCGGATCTCCATAGGTCCCACGGTGAAAAAAGTCTGCAGGTTAAGCAGCTTGTATGCTGCCCTTACGAGCTTGTCCACACCCGGCTCTTCAAGGCCTGCATCTTTAAGAAAGTCGTTGCGGTCAGCAGGATCGAGCTCTGCAATTTCAGCCTCCACTGCACCGGCAATAACAAGTATTTCGGCATTTTTATCCTTCAGGAATTCCCTTACCCTTTCAACATGCCTGTTCCCCTTAACTGCTGAATTGCCGTCCACATTGCATACATACATGACCGGCTTCATTGTAAGCAGGAAAAGATCATCGACATACTTCCTGTCTTCATCCTTCAGATCCAGTGTCCGTGCATTCCCGAAATTCTCGAGATGCTCCCTGTATAGCCCCAGGACTTCGACGCCGCGTTTTGCATCCTTGTCACCTGTTTTAGCAGCCCTGCCCAGGCGTTCAATTTTCTTTTCGACGCTCTCGAGATCCTTTACCTGCAGCTCGAGATCGACTGTCTCTAGATCCCTGACCGGATCAACCGAGCCTTCAATGTGTGGAAGAGACTCATCATCGAAACACCTCAGGACATGGATCAGGGCATCGGTATTCCTTATGTCGCCAAGAAATTTATTCCCCACACCCTCTCCTTTATTCGATCCTTTTGCAAGTCCCGGGATATCCACAATTTCAACAGTGGTATGTACTATCCGGTCGGTAACCTGGTGCTTCTCGAGCTCGTAGAGCCTTTTGTCGGGCACCTGCACCACCCCGATGTTGGATTTTGTGGCGCTGAATGCAAAAGCGTTTGTTTCGCCTTTGGTGTTCGAGATGCAGTTGAATATGGTTGTTTTACCGGTGTTTGTGATGCCTGTTATGCCGCACTGGAGAGCCATGTGATTGTTTTGATGGATGAGATGCAAATTTAATACATCTCCGTTCCACTTGCAACCCCCTTCAGGATTTCACTTTGGTTATGCTCACTTCGACTTCACACTTCGACTACGCTCAGTGAGCAGCCGTCGGTCGTCGAGCGCGGAGCCCGGTCGTCGAGCGAAGCCGAGACGAGCAGGATCGTTTCTTCAAAACTATTAGGATTTATTTTAAACCTTTCCTTTAAATTCACATCAAATTGAAAACAGATCTGGTTGAATACTTCGGAAAGCGATATAACATCATTGCTTAAAACTGACCTCAAAAGGGGATTCAGGCTCCTTGTCGAAACTTATAGCCAAAAGCTTTACTGGCATATAAGACGCCTGGTCATTCTTCATGAAGATGCCGATGATGCACTTCAGAATACCTTCATAAATGCCTGGAGGAAAATCGGAGATTTCAGGAATGAGAGCTCCCTTTATACCTGGCTTTATAAAATTGCGACGAATGAGGCGCTCATGATAATCAATAAAAGAAAAAGGGATGCAACTCTTTCGATCGATGAGCTTTCAAGATTTTTCGAGAATTCCCATGAAGGCAGTACATGGTTCGACGGGGATGAAGCCGAAGCAAAGTTTCAGAATGCAATCCTGCAGCTTCCTGAAAAACAGAGGACAGTTTTCAATCTGAAATATTTCGAGGAAATGACTTATGAGGATATGAGCAGGGTACTCGGCACTTCGGAAGGAGCTCTTAAGGCTTCGTATCACCATGCCGTTAAAAAAATCGAAAAAATACTTGGTGGAGATTAAACCTTTGTACAGATAAATCATCTACAGTTCAAATGGAAACATCAGGCAAAATACCGCAAAAAAATCCATTCAGGGTACCTGAAAACTACTTTGATGAAGTAACCAGGAAAATACTTGCTGAAACTTCAGAAAAGGAACAGGCAAAAATTACCCTGTTCAGCCGGATCAAACCTTTCCTCGCAGCCGCCGCGGCAGTTGCAGTCCTTGTCACAGCAGCATACTTCACGACAAAGCTCTTTTCACCGGCGGAAAAGGAAATGAAGCTATCCGGCTTAAATACCCATGAAACAGAACTGATTCTTAATGAGATAGATATAGCTGCGCTTGAGAATGAAACTATTGTAAACGGTTTGTTTGCTGAAGCTCCCGAATTAAGCAGCAGTGAAATAATAAACTGTCTTATTGACGAAAATATTGACATCAATGAAATTTATGAAGCTCTTTAAAAATACTTACATGAAAAGTTGCATTAAGCTTGCCCTCTTCCTGTCATTGTTTCCCCTTGTCACGGCTGCCCAGAACAACGTGCCTGAGCGGTTGAATGCCTATAAAATAGGATTCTTCACCAAAAGACTGAATTTATCCGCTTCGGAAGCGGAGAAATTCTGGCCGGTCTACAACGACTTCCAGCTGCAGAGACAACAGGTACAGGCAGAGAAGCTGAAACTAATAAGGACATTCAACCAGGGTGAAAATACCTTAAGTGACAATCAGATAAGTGAAATCGGCGACAAGCTGGTCGGCGCAATTGTGAAGGAATCAGAGCTGGCTGTTGCTTTTCATAAAAAACTTAAGGAAGTGCTGCCCCCTGCAAAGGTTATCAGGTTTTACCAGGCGGAGAACCAGTATAAAATGCAGTTGCTCAATGAGCTGCAGAAAAGACAGCAAAACTGGCCTCCCGCAGGCAGGCAGGGACAGATGCCTGATGCACCTGATCTATTCTGAGAATTTGTAATTGCGGATGAAGTCTGAAGATTTATTCATCCCGTCATACATCACCCTGTCATCATTGATGAATGAAACATCTTTCCTGTAGTCGGCAATAATTTTCTCCAGGAAAGGCGATGATTTCAGGGGTCTTCTGAACTCGATTGCCTGTGCAGCTGTAAAAAGCTCAATCCCAAGGATCTTAACGACGTTTTCAGCAACCCGCAGAAGCTTTGTTGCGCCATTGGCTCCCATACTTACGTGATCTTCCTGCTCATTAGAGGAAGGTATGGAATCAACGGACGAGGGGGAACAAAGCTGCTTGTTCTGGCTCACGATAGCTGCAGCAGTATACTGGGGAATCATAAAGCCGCTGTTCAACCCGGGGTTGGCAACAAGAAATTCAGGTAACCCGCGCTGCCCCGATATGAGCCTGTAAACCCTCCTCTCCGAAATGCTTCCAAGCTCAGCCAGTGCAATCGCCAGGTAATCAAAGACTAACGCAAGAGGCTGACCATGAAAGTTTCCCCCGGAAACGATCAGGTCGTCGTCAGGGAAAACAGTGGGATTATCAGTTACCGAGTTCACTTCAGTACAAATTACAGATGAAGCATAGTTAATAACATCCCTGGTAGCGCCGTGCACCTGCGGAATGCACCTGAATGAATAAGGATCCTGCACATGCGGCTTATGGCGTGAGATAATTTCACTTCCTTCAAGTATCCTCCTGAAAGCTGCTGCAGTCTCAATCTGCCCCTTATGGGGGCGTATCTCGTGTATCCTCTGAAAAAAAGGATCCAGTCTCCCGTCGTATGCCTCGAGTGAAATGGCTGAGATCACATCGGCAAACTTTGAAATGCGTTTCCCTATATTAATGGTATAAACGCCATATGCACCCATGAACTGTGTCCCGTTCAGGAGAGCCAGTCCTTCTTTTGAGCGAAGCTGCAAAGGACTCCAGCCAAACTTCTTAATTATTTCCGCTGATCCGTACCTGTTGCCTTTCCATTCAACTTCACCCATGCCGAGCAAGGGCAGTACAAGGTGAGCCAGCGGCGCGAGATCGCCTGATGCGCCAAGAGAGCCCTGTTCGTATATCACCGGGGTGACACCTTCATTGAAGAAATCGCATAACCGCTGAACCGTGTCTACCTGCACACCGGACATTCCTTTGCTTAAAGCATGAATCTTGAGAAGCAGCATTGCCCTGACAATATCTTCACGCACCCTGTCTCCCATGCCACAGGCATGCGACATGACAAGATTCTCCTGGAGCTTGTTAAGCTGATCGCTGCTGATTATCCTGTTATGCAATGAGCCGAATCCCGTAGTTATGCCATACAGGGGCTCGGTGTTATTTTCAAGTTTATGGTCCAGGTACTCCCTGCACTTATTTATGAGGGCACGGGACTCATCCGAGAGGATCAGCCTGCCTTTCTTTTCAACAATTTCCTTAATGATCTCCGGGGTCAGGTCACCGGAGTTTATTTTGTAATCCATAAGAATTAAATTCAATGAATTCCGCCAGCCGGTTTTTCTTTCCTGATCCCGACCCTTACAAATGCTTCGAGGTCGTTCAGGGCTATTGACTGCTGTGCTCCGGTCAACATTGTTTTTACAGTTATATTTGAGTTTTTGATCTCGTCAGCTCCGGCCATAACAATATACGGTATCTTCCTGGCAGATGCATATGACAGCTGCTTCTTCATCTTTGCCATATCAGGATAGAGCTCTGTGCGGACCCCTGACCTGCGCAGGATATCGGTGATTTTAATCGCATACTGCAGTTCTGCCGTGCCGAAATTAACAACCATGCATTCTGTTGAAACCGTGCTCCCGCTGTCGAAGAGGTTCAGCTGCTGGAGGACATCATAGATCCGGTCGGCTCCAAACGAAACGCCGACTCCTGAAACACCCGGCATACCGAAAACGCCGGTAAGATTATCATACCTTCCTCCGCCGCAGATGCTTCCGAAGCTGAGATCCTTAGCTTTAACCTCGATTATTGCGCCTGTATAATAATTCAGTCCGCGTGCAAGCGAAAGATCGAGTTCAACATCACATGCAACATTATCCTGTATATATGTGAACAGCTCCGTCATTTCCAAAATGCCCTTTATGCCTGTTTCTGATGCAGACAAAATCTTCTTCAGCTCATCAAGCTTTGAGCCTGTATCACCCTGAAGCTGAAGAACGGGCTGCAGCTTTGAAACAGAATCATCGGAAAGGCCTTTTTCCCTGAGCTCATTATTCACCTGTTCAATACCGATCTTCTCAAGCTTGTCGATTGCAACCGTGATCTCGGGGAATTTTGAGGCGTTGCCTATGTATTCGGCTATCCCTGAAAGGATTTTCCTGTTATTCAGCTTTATTAAAACATTTACCCTGAGCCTGCGGAATATCTCATCGATTATCCTGATCAGCTCATATTCATTAAGAAGGGAATCGCTGCCGATAACATCGACATCGCATTGGAAGAACTCCCTGTAACGTCCTTTCTGAGGCCTGTCCGCCCTCCAGACAGGCTGAATCTGGAATCTCCTGAAAGGAAAGACTATCTCATCGCGATGCTGCACAACATATCGTGCAAACGGGACGGTAAGATCATATCTCAGTCCTTTGTCGCACAGGATGGCTGATAATGCTGCTGTATCGCGTTCAAGCAGCTGTTCATCCGTTATCCCTGAAAAATAGTCCCCTGAATTCAGGATCCTGAAAAGCAGTTTATCTCCTTCCTCTCCATATTTGCCCAGCAATGTCGAAAGGTTTTCCATTGCGGGTGTCTCTATGGGCTGGTAACCGTACAATCTGAAAACATCTCTTATGGTACCGAAAATATATTCCCTCCTCAGCATCTCTTCTGCTGAGAAATCACGCGTTCCCCTCGGTATTGATGGTTTGGACATAAATGATAGAAGTAAAAAGGCAAATGTAGTGAAAAGCGCCTAGAGTGCCTAGAGTGCACTAACTCTAGCGCACCCTGGCGCACTTCTTTATATCTGCCTAATATTTTTCCGGCACAAACGTCTGGTCCGTAACCGGAGGCCTTACGTATGCAACGTCATGTTTCAGAGGGGGCAGCTTGAACGGCTTTTGCGTAAGATCCTCGTAAGGAATCATCGAAAGAAGGTGGCTTATGAGGTTCAGTCGTGCCCTTTTCTTATCATCACCATGCACGACGTACCAGGGTGATTGCTTTGTATCGGTGAAAGAGAACATCTTGTCCTTGGCCATGGAATATTCGACCCATTTATCGCGTGATTCAATGTCCATC
This sequence comes from Bacteroidales bacterium, assembly GCA_035299385.1. Taxonomy (GTDB): domain Bacteria; phylum Bacteroidota; class Bacteroidia; order Bacteroidales; family VadinHA17; genus LD21. The sequence continues at coordinate 52,241 of DATGWQ010000130.1, forward strand.
GGGCTTATCTTCCATCTCTTTGTCGGATCCTTTATCCTTTCCTGGAAACGTTTTTCCTGTTCGTGATCGCTGACAGAGAACCAGTATTTCAGAAGTATAATGCCTGAGCGTATAAGCATCCTTTCGAATTCGGGGCATGACCGGAGGAACTCCTCGTATTCGTCGTTGGTGCAGTAGCCCATGACTTTTTCCACACCGGCACGGTTATACCAGCTTCTGTCGAAAAGAACTATTTCACCCCCGGCCGGAAGCTGGGAAACATACCGCTGGAAGTACCATTGTGATTTTTCCTTTTCCGTGGGAACACCAAGTGCAACGATGCGGCAGATCCTCGGATTAAGGCAACCTGCTATTGTCTTGATCACCCCGCCTTTTCCGGCTGCATCCCTTCCCTCGAATACAACGACAACCCTGAGCTTTTTGGTTTTCACCCATTCCTGGAGCTTAACAAGCTCGATTTCGAGATTGCCAAGCTGTTTCATGTACTCCGTGTCTTTGATCTTTTTCTTCTTTTCAGGTTCTATGTCGTAGTACAGCTCAGCTTTTTCAGCTATTTTGAACTTTTCAGGATGCTTCTTACCATTCTTGGCGTTTTTTTTGACATTTTTCTTGACTTCAGTTGCCATATCCGGGATGTTTAGGTTAGTTAAGTGAAATATAGCACAATAATTTGAATATCAAAAAAGAATGTTGGTTTAGCCTCAAAAAGAAATCCTGTTAAAAACTTCGCAGACATTTACAGAATTAATTACGTAATTAATTACGTAATTCTTTTAAATCTGTAAAGCCGTTGCATACAACGGCTCTACTAATATGATCTATGATTTGCAGCAGCGTTGCATGCAACGCTGGGCCTTACTGTATAAACGGGATTGCAAGCGGGTACTTGAACATCTCACCCCTTGCCGCCTTGACACTGCCGATCGTGATACACACTATCTTTAGAATGCCTAAAGCCATGATTATCGGTATTCCGATAATGATGATCATCAGGGGCAAAGCAAGTATTATATAGAGCAGCATTGACAAATTGAAATTGAGAGATGCCCTGCCGTTTACGTTTATCCAGGCTGATTCATCCTTTTTTGACAGATAACAAATGAGAGGCCCGATAACCCCGCCGAAAGGGAAAAAGAATCCGGCGAAAGCAGAAAGATGGCAAAGCATTGCCCAGTTCCTTTCTGTTTCTGTTAATAATCTGTTCTCTTCCATGACATATTGTTTTACTTAAAGACGGCCCAACAGGCACAATGCTGCATTATTCAGCCAGCCTTTTAAGATCGGCTGCAAGCAATCCGTTTGGAGCGTTTTTGCTGATTACATGCTGATTGTAATAATACATATTTGCATCGTCTGTCCCGATGAGCATTTTAAAACAATATCCCTGGTTCTTTTCACCGACAGGACCAACCTTATGAAGAATCACAGTATTCGGTGCCTTCGTCTCGATGGCCTTCACAATATCATCCTCAGTTACAATTTCGACATTGTACTTATATATTGACTTTATTTTTTCAATGGTTGAAATCTCTGGCGCAAGATCCTCCTCCTTCACAAGGATGGTCTTTGACCTGACATCCGGAATGAACCTGTTGTAATATTTAAGATACTTCCTCCCTGTAAGCGAAGGATCGGCCATTATCATCTGTGCATGCTTCTGCATAAAAGAAAGGATTGCTCCAAGCTTGTAAGCATATTCAAGATCCTCTTCCCCGGCATACGAGAGCGGTACAGCGCAGATCTCAGGCATCTCCCCGAGATTGTTTATCTTTTTGCCTTGCAGCAGGTTGATGAAGTTAAACAGGCCGTTGGCCTTGTCCTTTTCATAGTTTGTCTGGGTAAGTACGATAAAGGAATATTTCGGGTCGAGCCTCCTGATATTGAAATCCTTAACTTCAATAAATTCAACCGGCGTGATTTTCCAGAACTCTTTCACAGCCTTTTTTATGTATTCATTATAAGCGGAAAAGATGTTATCCTCAAGAACGACACATGTTGTTGAAGCTTCGAACTGCTTTATTTCATCTTTGCCGGGAAAAGGAGCCTGCCCGGAAAGGATGGCTGCACAAGCCAGTATCATTCCGGAAAGAAGGAATTTTTTCATAGTGTTATTTTTCAGAAGGAATATAAAGGGGATTTTTTTCGTTGAACTTCCTTATATAAACAAACATAAGCTCTTTCCTTTTCCTCCTGGGAAGATTAACCCATTCCTCGTACAGCTGGTTATCCTTCATAAGAAGCAGCTCGGTATTGTGAATATCGAATTCCAGCACTTTCCCGTTATCGAAGTCAATTATATACTGCTTGAGCTCATTTCTCGACATGTTGGACCTGTACGGCGAATAGTAGGGGCTGTACGGACTGTAAGGAGAATAGTAACTATTGTAGCCGTAAGGTGAATAATAGTAAGGGTCGTAATAATTTCCGTAACCGTAAGGATTGTAATACCTTGAATCATAAGTTGTGATATCAGCCACGAAGTGACTTATGCTGCCCACAAATGTGATCCTGTTGAAATTTTCCTGTATCTGAACATAAAGCACGCCGTTCCTTGCATATCCCCAGATATTGTTCTTGCCTACTTCCTGCCTGATCCCCATGTTGTCGTAAAAATAGATCTTGTCATTCTCGAAAAGCTTCCTGAAAAACTCCCTGTCGTTGTAATCGACTGATGTGAGGAGCTTTGCTTTCGGAATGGGATTGTTCTCCTTCACCTGTTCGAAATTCAGAAAAATACCGTCTTTGAACCTGAAATCAGGAGTAAACTTGACCATCCCCGGTTTATTCTCCTGAAGATCCTGTGCGGACAGAAAGGGGAATGATACGAATAAACTTATAAATACCGCTACCCTCAATGCTTTCAACATATGCTTCAAGTTTAATCTTTTCAGATCAAATATTGTACCATCCAGACAAAATTAACGTTTTCCATTGAAGGTTGTTTATTTCCGTTAATGTATATTTACGAAAAAAAGCTGTTCATGGTGGAAGAATCCGCGAAAATGAATTCCTCAGAAAAGATCAGGGAACCTTCCGGCCGTATATTCGAGAGGGTCGGGAAAAATACCGAAAAACTATCGCTGATAGCCTTGTTTTGCCTTATTGCAGCAGTTCTGCTGTTATCTGTCGGACAGATCCTAATAGCAGGGTGCATGGTTGTAGCTGCGGCTGCGGCGGGTATTCTGATCTACAGCAAAACACTCGAGCTGAACAGGAAGTATAATGACACCCTGTCCGAAATGAATTCGATAGGCGGCAAACAGGATGAAGTTATTTCCAGCTTTTCTCATAAGATCAGGGAGCCCCTGAACAACCTGGTCATCATAACTGACATGCTTTCCGAATCAGGGCTGACCAAAAAACAGCAGGAGCTTCTCGAAACCTTCATAGCTTCGACCAACAACATGGTGACAACCGTGAACGAGCTCTCCATGCATTCTTCAGGAACAACGATACATGAACAAAGAAAATCGATCCGGTTCAACCTTATCTCAACTATCGAGAACACTTTTGATCTTTACAGCCTGAAGGATCAGGCTAATCTCGAGTTCATACTGAATAAAAAGGATTTCAGGGATGCCGAATATTATGGTGATCCGATATCGATCAAGCAGATCTTTCTCGACCTGTTCAACACTATCGAGAACCAGGCTTCAGAAAAGGCTATCACTGTGACGATCAATCTTAAGAAGGTGAAAGAAACCGCCAGTGAAAGTACAATTGCATTCAGGATACAGATTGACAGGAATATCATACTGATCGACGAAGCTGAAACGGACAGGAGCCTTGCAGCACGTCTGATTTCAGCAAACAGGGGGAGCTATGACCAGGAGGCAGGTCCAAATCACTCAATACTGAATTTTTATCTCACGCTGGGCAATACAACTCCTGAGCCGAGGCATAAGGCTGTCTCTCCCATCATGGAGGAGCTTGCACATAAGGAAAAAGCCCGCAAGAACCTGAAAGATCTTAAGGTCCTCCTCGTTGAAGACAACCTGATTAACCAGAAAATTACCCTGCTCACACTGAGTCCTTTTGTAGGAGCTATTGAAACAGCATCAAACGGCAAGGAAGCGCTCGACAAGTTCGGTACGACAAATTATGATCTTATCCTGATGGATATCCAGATGCCTGTGATGAGCGGCCTCACAGCAGCCGAAAAAATAAGGGCTCTCGAATCGACGACAAACACACATGTGCCTATCATAGCGATTACAGCGAATGCAATGATTGGTGATAAAGAGAAATGCCTTGCCGTCGGAATTGACGATTATATAAGCAAACCCTTCCAGCCTGCCTCGCTTATAGAAAAGATTAAGAAGATTATATAGTCCCTGCGCTCAGCGGACGAAATCCTATCACCATTATATCGTCCACCTGGACATTCCTGCCCATCCAGTTGCGGATATTGTCTTCAAGAACGACTTTCTGATCACTGAAAGGAAGCTTGTGTATGTTCAGCAAGAGATAACGGAACCGCCTGTACATGAACTTTTTATTATCCTCTCCCCCGAACTGGTCAACATACCCATCTGAAAAAATGTAAAGGACATCATCATCCATAAGATCGTATTCAGTCTCGGTGTACCTGTGGCCTTCAGGGTTCATGCCGATGATCAGCTTATCGCCCCTTATCTCAGTAAGAGTGCTTTTCCTGATCAGGTAAAGAGGAAAAAATGCCCCGGCATAATGCAGCTTCCTCAGCTTCTTTTCAATTATGCACAAACCCACATCCATACCGTCCCTGATTATTGTTCCGATATTTTTTTCCCTGCTGAAAGTCTTTTCCAGCGCCTTGTTGAGGATAGCGAGGATCCTGGCTGGGTCCTGGATATGATCATCGTTGATAGTCTTTTCAATAATTTCATGGCCGATCATCGACATGAGGGCGCCCGGCACACCATGACCCGTACAGTCTGCGGCAACAACAAATATCTTATCATCGTTTTCACCGATCCAGTAAAAATCGCCGCTCACTATATCCTTGGGCATGAAGAGAATGAAAGAATCCTGGAATCTCTGACGGAAGTAGTCCTCTGACGGAAGCAGGGCTTCCTGAATTCTCTGTGCATATATAAGGCTGTCAATAAGGTTTTTATCCTTGAGCTCAAGCTCTGCTTTCTGCCTGTCGACAGTTTCAAGAGCCTGTTCCTTCTCTTTAAGCAACCTCCGTGTCTGAATAAGCAGCCTGGTTTGTAATCTTAGAATAAGGTAAACGAGCGCAACCGCGATAATTCCAAAAACAAGAATTCTGAAGAATGCACCGGATGCCCATGGAAAGGTATCCTGAAGGGAAGTCTGCTCAAGAGCCTTTCCGGCTAAAATGAAATGGTATGTCAGAACATGGTATAACATCGAAGAATACAAAAATATATGGTTTTTTCAAACCATTGCTCTGCCTGTTAACAACTCATCATTCCCCGCTTTTTTCAGCTTTCTGTATCTGAGCGAGGGTGATTCGATAAATTCCCCGATCCCAAGTTCCGGCCATAATGAATCCACGCTGGACATTGTTTTATTGTCAGAACAAACAACATTCGGCCATCTTCTCGGAAAACCTCCCTTCCTGTAAGCCTTTATCGTGCCATCAACGAAAACCACCTCGCCGTTTATGAAGAAATGATCACGCCCGGGATCGCTGTTTGCAAGGACCTGCCATGCAACAGTGAAATAATCCCTGACATCCACAGCATTGTCGACAGCCACAACAAGCTTTACTGCTGTATCACTGAGCCGCCCGGACAGCAATTCCTTTAACTTGCCTGTCGATTCCGGGTCAGAAACGAGGTCGACAGACAGGATCAGGACAGGAATGCCGTCTTTGATCAGCTCAGAATTGAAATCTTTAATCACACTGGATCCGGATATAAAAGAGAAATCCTGCTCCGCCGAATTCAGCTTTGACCGGGTAACTCCTGAAAATTCCTCCGGCATTTTCGATGTAGCATCAATCCCGGCTTTTCCTCCGAAAGAGAATGAATCCGAGGCATGATCCAGCACGTCGAGAGGGCCACGGCTGAATAAAATATCTTTCACGGGATCAGTATTAATGAAGACATGCCTGGCAAGTTCATAGTAATTCCTTATATCGACTCCGCCGTCGACGACAACAATGTATTTTGAAAACATCATCTGCCCTGCCCCGAAAAGTGAATTGATGACCTTAATGCCCTGGCCTGGATAACTCTTCCTGATACTGACAATAACGAGGTTGTGAGCTGTTCCTGCATCCGGCATATGGAAGTCAAGCACCTCGGGCAGCATGGCCATCCTGACAGGGCCGAGAAAGATCCTTTCCGTAGCCTTTGCAAGCCATGCATCTTCCATCGGAGGAATTCCCACGATAGTTGCAGGATATACAGCTTCTTCCTGATGAGTTATACAGGTGACATGAAAGCGCGGGTAAAGATCAGAAAGGGAATAAAAGCCTGTATGATCGCCGAACGGGCCTTCCATAAAGAGCTCTTCCGAAGGGTCGACATATCCTTCAATGACAATATCCGCATCTTCCGGAACCATCAGGTCGTTTGTGATGCATCTGACCAGCCTCACTCTTTTCTTCCTCAGGAATCCTGCAAGAATATATTCACTGATGTTTTCCGGAAGCGGAGCTGTTGCAGCGTAGGTGTATACGGGGTCTCCGCCCAGGGTTACCGATACAGGCATCCTCCTGCCCTTTTTTTCCCATGCCTCAAAATGATTTGCACCTGTTTTGTGCCTTTGCCAGTGCATGCCGGTTGTTCGGCTGTCCAGAACCTGCATCCTGTACATGCCGACATTGGGGCTGCCGGTTTCTGGATGGATGGTGTGCACCATTGGAAGTGTGATGAAGCGCCCGCCGTCATAAGGCCAGCATTTCAGAATCGGTAGTATACCAAGATCAGGATCGCGGATTATTACATCCTGGCAGGCGCCCCTTTTATTTGAATGCGAGGGTAACAGGGAGGAGAGCTCAAACAGCTCAGGCAATGATTTAAGCTTTGAGGTGAAAGAGGGCTTCAATGAAGAAAAGCGGCTGAACAATCCTTCAATTTCCTCACCTGCATCGTAGGGATTTTCGCGTGAAAGGGCAAGGGCCATCCTTTTGTCGGAGCCGAACATATTGATCAGAACCGGGAACCCTGTACCGTCATTTGTGAAAAGAAGCGCTTTGCCGTTTGATTTTACAACTCTGTCTGTGATCTCAGTAATTTCAAGTTCCGGGTCAGCGAACCTGTTGATTGTTATGAGTTCGTTCTCCTTATTGAGCCTCTTTATAAAAGAATTAAGGGAAGTGTATGGCATCTGTCTTTGATATCTGCCATAAAGATATTCAATATTGTATTGCAGTTGGCTTGGCCGACTTTAAGAGAGCAGAATAATCTTTGCGGGCTTTAGGACTAAAGTCCTTTCGTGGCCGGCCTTTAGCCCGCTGGCTGAAGCCAGCGGTAATGAAGCCAGCGGTAATTTTATAAAAACAAAAATGGGAATCAATCCTGAAGATTAACTCCCATCCACCGTTTTCAACCGTAATTGAATCCGGCGTCAGGTTACTGTTATTATGACCGGCTGCTTCTGTGAATAAAAAGACATTTCTGAATTAAAACTCATTCTGCAGCCCCAAACCGTCAGGCATTGCTTTTTACGGCAGCACCATCCGGCTGTCCTTTTCTCCCGCCGGAGCGGAATTAAGGGACGAAGCGTCATTCAGGCCCCGCGGCACCATCCCGAGGGACAGATGACGGTTTCCAGCTTAATATCCGGACCGAAGTCCTTCAATTATCTGAAGCCCTGTGACTCAATCATTGAAAGAACGTTTCCGAGCTTCATTGACCTACTGAACATCTTGAGCTTTCGCCCCTGGTCCAGGTCTTCGGCTCTCCTGATATGCAGTCCCGGAGGTCTGACCGAAACGGATCGTGTTTCATTTAAGTAACCTTCTCCGCTTCCACATCATTCGAGCGGTCTTTTATCGCTCACCTGATAAATCAAAGATACTACCAATTTTCCCAATAACAAACAAAATCACCCGCTTTTTTTCACACCGAATCAACACCATGTTCACATATTTGTTAATAACGTCTTGAATGCGCATAAAATCATCATTTGCGTATACATAAAAATAATCCTGAATTTATAAAAAAACTGCATTGATCCGGCTATTCTGAACACCCGTCTAAAATTCGGATACGCTTATCCTTATTTATTGGTTTTTCATCAAATCTTACAACCATTAACCTTAAACAAAAACAAAAGAAACACGGAGACATGAGAACACGGAGGTACACGGAGGTGCACGGAGAAAATTGTAGGGACATGCCATGGCATGTCCCTACGATAAACCGCGATAAAACACGTAGGGACACGCCGTGGCGTGCCCCTACGAAATTAAATAACGTGAATTCTTTATTTCTTATACCCGTAAACAGCCAGGTCGCCCAGCTCTTCCTCTATCCTGAGAAGCTGGTTGTACTTGCAGATCCTGTCGGTACGGCTTGCCGACCCGGTCTTGATCTGGCCAGAGTTGGTTGCAACGGCTATATCGGCAATGGTCGAATCTTCGGTCTCACCTGAACGGTGTGATGTAACAGTTGTATACCCGGCCCTGTGAGCCATTTCAATACATGCCAGGGTCTCTGTGAGGCTGCCTATCTGGTTAACCTTGATAAGGATGCTGTTTGCGCAGCCCATGTCAATACCTTTCTTCAGGTATTCCACATTAGTTACAAATACATCATCGCCAACGATCTGTATCCTTTTTCCAAGTCTGTCGGTAAGAAGTTTCCAGCCGTCCCAGTCACCTTCTGCCATTCCGTCCTCAATAGAATCGATGGGATATTTGTTTATAAGCTGCTCGAGATAGTCGACCTGTTCCTTTGAGGTTTTGCGTGCACCCTTTGGTCCTTCGAATTTGGAGTAGTTATACATTCCATCCACATAGAATTCGGAAGCTGCGCAATCGAGGCCGATTGTAATATCCTTGCCTGCTGTATAGCCTGCTTCCCTGACAGCTTTGAGGATTGACTCCAGTGCGTCTTCTGTTCCCTCGAATTTTGGGGCAAATCCACCTTCATCTCCAACGGCCGTGCTCAATCCTCTTCCCTTAAGTACTTTCTTGAGGGAATGGAATACTTCTGCTCCCATGCGAAGGCCTTCCTTGAAGGAAGGTGCACCGATGGGCCTGATCATGAATTCCTGGAAAGCTATTGGTGCATCCGAGTGCGAACCGCCATTGATGATGTTCATCATCGGTACGGGAAGGGTGACGGCATTAGCACCGCCGATATATCTATAGAGGGGTAATCCGTGGTATTGGGCTGCGGCTTTTGCGACAGCGAGTGAAACGCCAAGGATCGCATTTGCACCCAGGTTGCTTTTTGTCTTTGTGCCGTCGAGGTCGATCATCTTTTTGTCGATGCCTGCCTGGTCTGTAACATCCATGCCCATAACTTCTTCAGCAATCACATTATTTACATTATGTACTGCCTTGAGGACACCTTTTCCCAGGTAACGGCCCTTATCGCCATCCCTGAGCTCGAGCGCTTCATTTTCGCCGGTGGATGCACCGGACGGCACAGCAGCTCTTCCGAAATAGCCGCTTGCGGTGAGCACATCAACTTCGATTGTCGGATTTCCACGTGAATCGAGAATCTCACGTGCATGTACGCTAACTATTTGACCCATAGATTTTATTATTTAAATTAAACACTTAAGCTGCACTGATTATGTAAAGATAAAAGTTAAAGTTATGTCTTTTGTCTCTTTTGAAATAAAAAAGGGATCAAACCAAACCGATTCATCCCTTTTTCGCAATATAACTCAGTAAGCATTTACTTTTCTTCAGGAACAGTACCTTCTTCGGGTTTTTCAGCTTCCGGAGCTTTTTCTGTTTCAGCTTTTGCAGCAGCAGGTTCACCTGCTTTTACATCTGCTGTTTCCTTCTTCTTTGAAGAAGCTCTTCTTCTCCTTGTGGTCTTTGTCTTTGCTGCTTCTCCTCCGAGCATTGCTTCATTGTAGTCAACGAGTTCGAGAATGCACATTTCGGCATTGTCGCCTATCCGGTTGCCGGTTTTCAGGATCCTTGTATAACCGCCCGGGCGCTCTGCAATCTTCGGGGAAACCTCCCTGAAAAGCTCGGCAACAGCTTCCTTGTCCTTCAGGTAGCTGAATACAATCCTTCTCGAATGCGTTGAATCTTCCTTTGATTTTGTTATTAATGGTTCAACAAACGTGCGAAGGGCTTTTGCCTTTGCAGTTGTTGTTGTTATCCTTTTATGAAGGATCAGTGATGAAGCCATGTTGGAAAGCATCGATTTCCTGTGTGCACTTGTTCTTCCCAGATGGTTGATAACTCTTGAATGTCGCATTTCTAAATTTCCTTAACCGGTTTCAAATTAATCTTTCTCTAACTTATATTTACTTACATCCATTCCGAAAGAGAGACTCATGGATTCAAGCAGCTCATCAAGCTCTGTGAGCGATTTCTTCCCGAAATTCCTGAATTTGAGCAGGTCGTTCTTATTAAATTTCACAAGATCACCCAATGTTTCCACCTCCGCAGCCTTAAGGCAGTTCAGGGCCCTGACTGACAGATCGAGATCGACCAGCTTTGTCTTGAGCAGCTGACGCATATGGAGCACTTCCTCATCGAATTCCTCATTCGCCATCTTATCGTCCGAATCGAGTGTGATCTTTTCGTCTGAGAAGAGCATGAAGTGGTAGATGAGGATCTTTGCAGCCTCTTTAAGGGCATCTTTCGGGTGAATTGATCCGTCTGTCTCTATTTCAAGAAGAAGCTTTTCGTAGTCGGTCTTCTGCTCAACACGGTAATTCTCTACTGAATATTTCACATTGCGTATCGGCGTGAAGATTGCATCGATGGCAATCAGTCCGAATTCGCTGTCTGCAGGCTCATTCTCTTCGGCCGGGATGTATCCGCGTCCTTTGCTGATGGTAAGCTCTATCTGGAGTTTCACATCAGGTTCCATCCTGAAGACCACCAGCTCGGGATTCAGGACTTCGAAGCTGGTGAGAGCGCTTTTCAGATGCCCTGCCTTGAAAACGTCCTGGCCATTTAATTTAACTGTGACCTTTTCGTGATCTGCATCCTCAACTATTCTCCTGAAGCGGACCTGCTTGAGGTTGAGGATTATCTCGGTTACATCTTCCATAACGCCGGTTATGGTAGAGAACTCATGGTCTATACCCTGTATTTTGACGGTTGTGATGGCATAACCTTCAAGGGAGGAAAGGAGTATCCTTCTGAGGGCATTCCCGACAGTGATACCATAACCTGGTTCAAGCGGACGGAATTCGAACTTTCCGGTCCGGTCGTCTGCTTCCAGCATTATAACTTTATCAGGCTTCTGGAATGATAAAATGGCCATAGATTATTTTGTTTATTTATTACTTCGAATACAATTCAACGATAAGCTGTTCCCTGATGTTTTCGGGAATATCTGTACGCTCGGGGATGCTCATGAACTTACCTGCCATCTGGGCATCGTCCCACTCCAGCCAGGGAAGCTTTGAAAAGCTTCTTGTTGTCAATGAATTGACAATAGCCTCGAGTGATTTTGATTTTTCACGAACGCCGATGATGTCCCCCGGTTTAAGCTGGTAAGAAGGAATGTTTATCACCTGGCCGTTAACTGTAATATGCCTGTGAGAAACAAGCTGCCTTGCGGCTGCCCTTGTCGGGGCAACTCCCAGACGGTAAACTGTATTGTCGAGACGTGCTTCGAGCATCTGGAGAAGCACCTCACCGGTAATCCCTTTGCTTCTTGAAGCTTTCACAAACGTATTGTGGAACTGACGTTCGAGTATTCCGTAGGTGTATTTTGCCTTCTGTTTTTCCCTGAGCTGAACACCGTATTCGGAAGTTTTCTTTCTCTTCTTGTTCATACCATGCTGCCCCGGCGGAAAGTTTTTCCTTTCCAGGTGCTTATCGGGGCCAAAAATTGGTTCTCCGAACTTTCTTGCAATTCTTGATTTTGGGCCGGTATATCTTGCCATTTTGTCTTAAAAATATTTGTACTTACTTATTTATTATTTCGGATTTCAATCAATCGCCAAACCGCTCCCGATAGCTATCGGGACCGCAATTTCTTTAAACTCTTCTCCTTCCGGGTGCGCGGCAGCCATTATGCGGCATTGGAGTGACATCAATGATCTCTGTCACCTCGATACCCTGATTTGACAATGACCTGATAGCTGATTCACGTCCTGAACCCGGGCCTTTAACATAGACCTTTACTTTCCTCAGTCCAAGATCGTATGCAATTTTAGAGCATTCTTCAGAAGCCATCTGGGCAGCATAAGGGGTGTTTTTCTTTGAACCCTTGAATCCCATCTTGCCGGCTGACGACCATGATATCACCTGACCTGAATTATTCGTCAGGGTTACGATAATGTTATTAAAAGATGAATGAACATGAGCCTGGCCGGAAGGTTCAACCTTTACGACTCTCTTTTTTGCAGCTCCAGTCTTCTTTGCCATATTCTATTTATTTAGTAGCTTTTTTCTTGTTTGCAACGGTTTTCTTACGTCCTTTTCTTGTCCTGGCGTTGTTCTTGGTGCTCTGACCGCGAACGGGAAGGCCGAGCCTGTGACGGACACCCCGGTAACATCCGATATCCATGAGCCTTTTGATATTGAGCTGTGTTTCGGAACGGAGTTCACCTTCAAGCCTGTAATTATCATTAAGGATACGACGGATATCGTTGATCTGGTCGTCGGTCCATTCCTGGACTTTGGCATTCCTGTCAACACCAGCTTCGTCGAGGACCTTCTGTGCTGTGCTTCTGCCAACTCCATAAATATACGTCAGGCCTATTTCGCCTCTTTTATTTCTTGGTAAATCAACACCAACTATACGTGCCATATAACTTTTCTTAAATAGTTTGCAAAATTAATGAAAATTATCCCTGCCTCTGTTTGAATTTGGGATTTTTCTTGTTAATTACGTAAATGCGACCTTTCCTTCTGACTATTTTACAGTCGGCGCTGCGCTTTTTTACAGATGCTCTTACTTTCATTACCTTAATATTTCTTATTTATATCTGAATGTTATTCTTCCTTTTGTCAGGTCATATGGTGACATTTCAACCTTTACCTTATCGCCCGGCAGGATCTTGATATAGTGCATCCTCATCTTTCCCGAAATGTGGGCTGTTATGACATGCCCGTTTTCGAGTTCTACCCTGAACATTGCATTTGAAAGGGCTTCGATGATGGTACCGTCCTGCTCGATTGATGGTTGTTTCGCCATACGATTTATTTTTTAATTAAAACTTCTTCAATGAAATCAAAAGTTGTCAGTACGTCTGCCTTTCCATTGTCAACCGCTACTGCATACTCATAATGTGCAGAAGCTTTATTATCGGCTGTCCTTATTGTCCATCCGTCTCTCAGCTGAACTGTTTCCTTTCTGCCCAGGTTGATCATCGGTTCGATACAGATCACAAGTCCCTTCTGCAATTTGGGTCCTGTCCCGGGTTTGCCGTAATTAGGCACTTCGGGTTGTTCGTGAAGTTTTTTTCCGAGGCCGTGGCCCACAAGTTCCCTGACCACGGTGAAACCTCCGCTTTCAGCTTTGGACTGCACTGCATACGATACATCCCCCACCCTGTTTCCCGCAACGGCCTTCTTTACTCCTTCCTCCAGGGAAGCCCTGGTAAAATCCATAAGCTTCCTGAGCTCCGGGGCAATGTCGCCGACAGGAAAGGTGAATGCGCTGTCGCCATACCAGCCATTGAGCACCACGCCGCAATCGACCGAAATAATATCACCTTCCTTCAGGGCGTAGTTCGAAGGTATGCCATGAACCACTTCCTCGTTGACAGACGTGCAGAGCGTATTGGGAAAACCACCGTATCCTTTGAAAGCCGGAACTGCGCCATGATCGCGGATAAAAGTCTCGGCTATTTTATCAAGGTAAAGAGTGGTGATCCCGGGTCTGATGAGGGCAGCAATTTCAGCGAGTGTCCTTGACACCAGTAAATTGCTTTCTCTTAACAACCCTATCTCTTCATCAGTCTTTAAATACAACATCAAAGAACGCTATACTGTTATATCGAAGTCACCGCGCCTGATCTTCCCTTAACGCGGCCTGACTTCATAAGTCCATCATAATGACGCATCAGCAGGTGGCTCTCGATCTGCTGGAGAGTATCGAGGATAACTCCGACGAGAATGAGAAGCGTCGTGCCTCCGTAGAACTGTGCAAACTGCGGTGATACCGTAGCCTGAACGGCCACTGACGGAAGAATAGCAACGATGGCGAGGAAGAATGAGCCGGGAAGGGTGATCCTCGACATCACAGTGTCGAGAAACTCCTGTGTTTTTCTTCCTGGCTTAATGCCGGGAATAAAACCGCCGTTCTTCTTCATATCCTCTGCCATCTGCATCGGATTAATTGTAATTGCTGTGTAAAAATATGTGAACACAATGATAAGGAAAGCTGTTACAAGGTTATACCAGAATCCGTACATGTTTCCGAATGCAAGCATAAAATTGGAACCGCTTCCTGTCTGTGAATAACCTGCAAAGATAACGGGCAACATCATTATTGCCTGGGCAAAGATGATGGGCATAACACCTGCAGCATTCACTTTAAGAGGTATATACTGGCGAACACCGCCATACTGTTTGTTACCAACTATCCTTCTTGCATACTGAACCGGAACACGGCGTGTACCCTGTACAAGAAGAATTGTCCCGAGAATAACCACGAACAGGAAGAGTATTTCGACGACCAGTGCCACAAGGCCACCTGCTCCGTTCATCCTGATACCAACCTCAAACACGAAGTTCTGAGGGAGCCTGGCAATAATACCGATCATAATTATGAGCGATATACCGTTCCCGATTCCCTTGTCAGTGATCTTCTCACCTAACCACATCACGAAGATCGTTCCTGCGGTGAGGATAATCACGGATGAGATGGTAAAGAATGTCCCGGATATTACAAATGCCGATTCGGGAAGCTGTGCGTGAAGGTTAACCAGGTAAGTTGGCGCCTGGAGAATAAGTATGGCCACGGTAAGATACCTGGTATACTGATTCATTTTGCGTCTGCCGCTTTCACCTTCTTTCTGCAATTTCTGGAAATACGGGAAAACTATACCAAGCAGCTGCACAACGATCGATGCGGAAATGTACGGCATTATACCGAGTGCGAATACGGATGCCTGCGAGAAAGCGCCTCCAGAGAACATATCAAGCAGACCCATTATTCCTGAAGATGTCTGGCGTTGGAGCTGTGAAAGCTGCGACGGGTCCACTCCGGGAAGTGAAATATATTTTCCTAGCCTGTATAATAATATAATGGAGAAAGTATAGATCAGCCTTGCGCGCAGATCTTCAATCTTGAAGATATTCTTTATAGTCTGGATAAATCTCATGGAGTTACAGTTTTACAGCGGTACCCTCTTTAGCTTCGATAGCTTCCTTTGCTGATTTGCTGAAAGCGTGGGCATGGACTTCGAGCTTTCTGTCAAGGGTTCCTTTTCCGAGAATTTTAACAAGCGCATTTTTTGAAACAAAGCCGGCCTGGATAAGCACGCCAAGATCGATTTTCTCAAGGTTATTCTGCTCTGCCAGGTTCTGCAGCGTGCTCAGGTTAATGCCTTTATATTCAACGCGGTTGATATTTTTAAAACCAAATTTTGGAACGCGTCTCTGGAGAGGCATCTGACCGCCTTCAAAGCCGATCTTTCTTGAGTAGCCTGACCTTGATTTTGCGCCTTTATGTCCCCTGGTGGATGTTCCTCCCTTGCCTGATCCCTGTCCGCGTCCGAGGCGCTTGTGTCTCTTTACTGATCCCTTAGCAGGTTTTAAGTTGCTCAAATCCATGACTTTATATTATAATAATGTTAATGCCTTAAATATTTTCTACTTTGACCAGGTGCGATACCTTCGTCACCATTCCCAGGATCTGCGGGGTGGCTTCATGCTCCACACTGTGATGCATCTTGCGGATGCCGAGAGCCTCGAGGGTCCTTTTCTGTCTTTCAGGATGTCCGTTCTTGCTCCTGATCTGGGTTATACGAATCTTTGCCATAATTCTGATCTTCTTAGCCGTTAAATACTTTTTCCATCGCAATACCCCTCTGTTCAGCAATGCCGAATGCATCCCTCATTTCGAGAAGAGCTGCAAAGGTAGCCTTTACGAGGTTGTGGGGATTTGACGATCCCTTTGATTTTGCAAGCACGTTTTTAACACCGACGCTTTCCAGGACTGCACGCATTGCACCTCCTGCCTTTACACCGGTACCCTGTGAAGCGGGTTTGATGAAAACTTTCGCACCGCCGAACTTGGCCACCTGTTCATGAGGAACCGTGCCGTTGATTACAGGAACCTTGATGAGGTTTTTCTTTGCATCCTCGATTCCTTTTGCAATAGCCGTCGTCACTTCACTGGCTTTACCCAGTCCGTGTCCTACTATACCATCTTCATTGCCAACCACAACAATGGCTGAAAAACTGAATGTACGTCCTCCTTTTGTGACCTTGGTGACTCTCTGAATACTAACGAGCCTGTCCTTGAGTTCGAGGTCGCTGGTTTTTACTTTTCTTATACCTTCTGCCATGATTTAATTAGAATTTTAATCCGCCTTCGCGTGCTGCATCAGCCAATGATTTTACTCTTCCATGATATTTATATCCGCTCCTGTCGAAAACTACGGATACGATCCCTTTCTCTTTGCATTTTTCAGCGAGAAGTTTTCCAACGAGCTTAGCCTGTTCTGTTTTCTTGATTCCTGTCTGGGCAGCAACCTGTTTCTCCCTTGAACTTGCAGAGAGAATGGTTTCGCCATTCAGATCGTCGACAACCTGAACATAAATCTGTTTATTGCTGCGGTATACGGCAAGTCTTGGAGACTCGGCGGTACCTTTTATTTTTTTCCGGATCCTCATTCTGATCCTGGATCTTCTTTCCAACTTGGTTAAGGCCATTATTTTTAACTTTTACCTTTGTTATACACTTGCAGATTTACCGGCTTTCCTTCTCAGCTGTTCGCCGACAAACTTGATTCCTTTACCCTTGTAGGGTTCCGGCGGACGCAGCGATCTGATCTTGGCTGCAACATGGCCGATAAGCTGTTTGTCGATGCATGTGAGCGTTATGATCGGGTTTGCCCTTCTTTCAGTCTTGGTTTCCACCTTAACTTCCTTGGGGAGCTGGATGATCACTTCGTGTGAGAATCCAAGGCTCATCTCGAGGTTCTGTCCCTTTGCTTCCGCCCTGTAGCCCACTCCGACTAGTTCAAGCTCCTTCTTGTAACCTTCCGAAACACCGGTAACCATGTTCTGGATCAGTGCGCGGTAAAGACCGTGCAGGGATTTATGGCTCTTGGAATCGTCAGGCCTGGTCAAATGAATCTCATTCCCCACGACTTCAACTTTCAGGTCCTTGTCTACAGCCTGGGAAAGCTCTCCCAGGGGGCCTTTCACACTGACCACGTTACCGTCGCCGATCTTCACCGTGACGTTCTTTGGCAGGTTTACAGGTAATTTTCCTATTCGTGACATTGAGTAATTCTTTTATTAATATACATAACATAACACTTCACCGCCCACGTTCTCCTTCTTGGCTTCCTTGTCGGTCATAAGACCTTTTGAGGTGGAGATTATGGCTATTCCGAGCCCGTTGAGAACCCTGGGCATACTGTCGGATCCGGTATATTGCCTGAGACCCGGGCGGCTTGCCCTCTGGATATCCTTGATAGCCGGCTTCCTGGTTTTAGAATTGTATTTGAGAGCGATCTTTAGCACTCCCTGGGCATTTTCACCCTCTACAACCTTATAGCTGAGGATGTAGCCTTTTTCAAACAGAATCCTGGCAACTTCTTTCTTAAGATTCGACGCCGGAGCTTCAACAACCTTATGACCGGCCATGATGGCGTTCCTTATTCTGGTCAGTAAATCTGCAATTGGATCAGTCATTCTTCGATTATTTTTGATATTATTTTTTTACCTTTTTATTTCGGATTTCGGATTTTCGATTTGGTATTTTGATTTCGGAATTGAATCCGCAATCCGTAATCCGCAATCCGAAATTCTCATTACCAGCTGGCTTTCTTTACACCCGGGAGAAGTCCCTGTGATGCCATTTCCCTGAAAACGATCCTGCTTACGCCGAACTGTCTCATATAACCGCGCGGGCGTCCTGTAAGCTTGCAGCGGTTGCGCATCCTGTTGGGATTAGAGTTGCGTGGAAGGCGGCTCAATGCAACATAATCGCCGGCAGCTTTGAGCTTGGCTCTCCTGTCAGCATATTTCTGTGCCATTCTTGCGCGTTTCACCTCGCGGGCTACCATGGATATCTTAGCCATATATTATCAGTTTTTAGTATTTTTAAAAGGTAAACCAAAGTGCTTCAGAAGGGAAAGCGCCTCCTCGTCTGATTTTGCCGAAGTGACGAAAGTGATCTGGAGACCCATGATCTTTGCGATCTTGTCGAGGTCGATCTCGGGGAAGATTATCTGCTCTGTTATTCCGAGGGTGTAATTGCCCCTGCCGTCGAGCTTCGAGTTGATTCCCTTGAAGTCGCGGATACGCGGAAGGGCAACTGCAATAAGCCTTTCGAGGAATTCATACATTCTTTCCCTGCGAAGGGTCACCATGATGCCTATCGGCATGTTTCTCCTGAGCTTGAAGTTGGATATATCCTTTGTCGAATATGTCTGGACAGCTTTCTGTCCTGCTATATCTGACACTTCCTTTACTCCGAATTCAAGAAGCTTCTTGTCGGCAATTGCCTGTCCAACTCCCTGGTTGATGACAATTTTTCTCAGCCTGGGAACCTGCATAATGGTATCGTAGCCAAATTCCTTGGTCAATGCAGGAACGATCTCGTCGTTATACTTTGTTTTCAGTGCAGGTGTATACATTACTTAATCTCCTCTCCTGATTTTTTTGAATAGCGCACCAATTTGTTTTTATCACTAAGTTTTCTTCCGACGCGAGTCGGTTTGCCCGAAGCCGGGTCGACAAGCATAAGGTTGGAAATATGAACCGGTGCTTCCTTTTTCAATATTCCGCCCTGGGGAGCCTTTGCATTCGGTTTGGTATGTTTCGATACCATGTTCACTCCTTCGACAAGTGCTCTTTCCTTTTCCCTGTTTACTTCAAGAACGCGGCCTTTCTGGCCTTTCGATTCACCGGTTATAACCATAACCGTGTCGCCTTTCTTAATATGAATCTTCTTCTGCATCGTTGTGTATTTATACTGTTACAGCACTTCAGGCGCCAGTGAAACAATTTTCATGTATTTGTCACGGAGCTCGCGAGCCACCGGACCGAATATACGGGTACCGCGCACCTCGTTGACATTGTTCAGAAGCACCACTGCATTGTCGTCGAACCTGATATATGATCCGTCTGCGCGGCGGATCTCCTTGGTTGTCCTTACGACAACTGCCTTGCTGACCGTGCCTTTCTTTGCTTCGCCTGAAGGAAGCGCCGACTTCACACTTACAACAATCTTGTCACCGACTGTAGCATACCTTTTCTTGCTGCCACCGAGCACCCTTATGCAGAGAACTTCCTTTGCACCTGAGTTGTCGGCCACTGATAATCTGCTTTCCTGCTGTATCATGACTACTTAGCTCTTTCAATTATTTCTATTAATCTCCAGGCTTTATTCTTACTCAGGGGCCTGGTTTCTGCTATGCGGACAGTATCGCCAACGTTGCATGTATTTTCTTCATCGTGCGCCATCAGCTTTTTTGTCTTGTTGATGAACTTGCCATACATCGGATGCTCGACTTTCCTCTTTATGGCAACGACAATCGATTTGTTCATCTTTGCGCTGACGACAACACCGATACGTTCTTTTCTAAGATTCCTTTCTTCCATTTGATATCCGGCTATTAAGATTTCTCGTTCAATTCCCTGTTATGCAATTCCGTTAAAAGCCTTGCGATGGTAAGCTTTGTCTGTTTAATCTTCTGGGGATTATCCAGCGTGGTAATTGCATGGTTAAGCTTCATCCGGACCAGCATAGTTTTCTCCGTATCGATCCTTTCAATAAGA
>DATGWQ010000131.1:0-30065 GCA_035299385.1 Bacteroidales bacterium
GAGAAAGAAGCCATGGAGTTTCTTGAAACCTGCAGGAATGCGCTCTTTACCGTGGGGAATGTGTCGGTAAAACCCGGAACAAGATCGCCTGCGCCGCCTTTTACAACATCCACCCTGCAGCAGGAGGCTTACAGGAAGCTCGGCTTCTCGGTGTCGCAGACGATGACCGTTGCACAGAAGCTGTATGAGGCCGGGAAAATTACTTACATGAGAACCGACTCGACCAACCTTTCAAAGCTTGCTATCGGCAAATCGAAAGAAGTCATCCTGTCGGAGTTCGGTGAGAATTATTCTAAGACAAGACAGTTCCAGACAAAATCAAAGGGAGCACAGGAAGCTCATGAAGCAATACGCCCGGCTTACCTCGACCAGGCCACTGTAACCGGAAGTCAGAATGAGAAAAAATTATACGAGCTCATCTGGAAACGCACAATCGCTTCGCAGATGGCCGATGCACAGATCGAAAAAACTACAATTTTAATTAACCTCAATAATTCTCCCGTAAATTTCCAGGCAACAGGCGAGGTGGTGAAATTCGACGGGTTCCTCCGTGTCTATGCCGAATCGACTGACCAGGAAAGCACCGAAGACGACAAGTCAATAATACCGCCTGTCAAAGCCGGGATGAATCTTTCTTACGAAAACATTACAGCCACCCAGCGCTTCACCACTCCCCCTCCAAGATATACTGAGGCAACTCTTGTAAGGAAGCTCGAGGAACTCGGTATCGGCCGGCCTTCCACCTATGCTCCGACAATCTCCACCATCCAGAACAGGGGCTACGTTCTTCGTGAAGACAGGCCCGGCGAAAAGCGTGACATCAAAATACTTGCACTTTCGGGTGGAAGGATCTCCACCACTGTGAAAACCGAGATGGCCGGGAAGGAGAAATCGAAGTTGTTTCCCCAGGATATAGGGATGATCGTCAATGATTTTCTGGTGGAAAATTTTCCTGAGATAGTAGACTTCAATTTCACCGCTGAAATTGAAGAGCAATTTGACGAGATTGCAGCAGGAAAGCTCAAGTGGACCGGAATGCTGGAAAAGTTTTACGACCCTTTCCATAAAACAATCGAAAACACTCTCGAAAAGAAGGAAAGGAAAACAGGAGTCAGGGTTCTCGGCAACCATCCTGAGACAGGCGATCCTGTGACGGTCAGGATGGGCCGGTTCGGACCCATTGCGCAGATTGGAAATACGGATAACGGTGACAAGCCGAGATTCGCCAGCCTGCCTAAAAACCTGTTGCTCGAAACAATCACCCTGGAGGAAGCTCTTGCGCTCTTCAGGCTCCCCAGGTCGCTGGGAGACTTCGAAGATGCTGAAATGGTTGTCGGCCTCGGAAGATTCGGCCCTTACATCAGGCACAAAAGCAAATTTTATTCCCTGAAGAAAGGTGTGGATGATCCTTATTCCATAACGCTTGAAAGAGCTGTTGAGCTGATAAGGGAAAAGCAGGAAAGCGACAGCAAAAAAGTTATCCGTGATTTCGGTGACATACAGGTGCTGAACGGAAGATACGGGCCGTACCTTTCAAAAGACAAGAAAAATTACAGGCTGCCAAAAGGCACAAACGCTGAAAAGATTACAAAGGAAGAGTGCATCACAATAATCGAGAACAGCGAAAAAACTAAGAAGAAGACCTGACATATAAGCTATGATCGATTTTAGCGATTATTTCAATCCTGTTTCCATCGAGGATTCCGGTACACAGTTTCTTTGCGGACAGGCATCATTCCCACATAATGTACACATACACACTGAAAATAATCCCATAAAAGACATAGGACGTTTCAAGGTGGCGATCATCGGCGTGCCTGAAGGAAGGAATTCAGCAAATCCGGCCTCGATAAAGGCGCCGGATGCAATTCGCAAAGCGCTTTACAGCCTTGCAAGGATTCCCGGGAAGCTCAGGATAATCGACTGCGGAAACATGAAGCAGGGGGTCTCATTCAACGACAGCATAGCCGGGCTTGCCGACGTCATCACAGCTCTTTCTTCCGAGAATGTTGTACCTGTCATCCTCGGCGGGAGCAGTTCTCTCATACCTTCTATTGATGCTGCGTTCTCGCGGGAAAAATTCAAATACGACCTTGCAGCAGTTGACCCAAGGATCTGCTACAACCACGAAAAAAAGGACCAGCAGCCTTCACCATACCTTAATGTTGTCTTACATAACGGCAGGAGCACTTTGCATCATTTCACGAACATCGGATACCAGACTTTCCTGAACGATCAGCAGGTTATAAACAGGTTCATGAAAAGAAAGTATGAAATGATAAGGGTCGGCGATGTAAGGCAATCAATAAGCCTGATGGAACCCCTTATGAGGGATTCCCATGCAATTGTTTTCAATATAGCAGCTGTGCGCCAGTCCGATGCGCCCGGAACGGCTCTTCCTTCGGCAAATGGATTTTACGGGGAGGAGATCTGCCTGCTTTCAAGATATGCAGGGCTTTCAGACAGCATCCGGACATTCGGGCTGTTCGATGTGAATCCCGATTTTGACATAAGGGAACAGACCGCGGGTATTGCAGCCCAGATCATCTGGTTTTTCCTTGAAGGATTCTCACAGAAACAGTTCGAGACACCTGTTTTGAAAAAAAACAGCTCTGGCAGGTTCATCTGGTACCATGTAAGGGTTACAGGACTCGAAGACGACCTGGTTTTCGTACGCAGCAGCCTTACCGAGAGATGGTGGATGGAGCTCAGTGCGGGTACAGAAAATGTTTATGTCGCCTGCTCCCATGAAGACTACATGAAGGCAAACCGAAATGAAGTACCCGAAAGATGGATAAAGGCTGTTGAAAGACTGAAAAACTGAAAAATAAAGTCGTGTTTGGCATCTGTTTTGATGCACTTTTCCTAAATTTTACTGAACATTGGTTGCCGTTCTATGTCTAAAATAATAATATCTGCAGGATTTGTTTCCCAGTAGGATTTTTACTTATTTTACTCAGTTAAGCATAATGCATACGAAAGTTTCGGATTTGATGAAAAAACTGAATGCAATTCTGTTTTTCGTAAGTGTTTTTTTCAGTCCCGTGTTCTGTCAGCAGGATCCTTTGGCCAGTCATTATATGTTTAATACACTGACCTATAATCCTGGTGTTGCCGGAACGTCGGGTATGATATGCGCCACTGCGCTGAACAGGCAGCAGTGGGTAGGTTTCCACGGGGCGCCGTCGACAACGCTTTTCAATGTCAGCGCGCCTGTTTCTCCTTTCAAAATAAAAAGCGGGGTCGGGCTGCTTGTCGAAAGCGACAATATTGGTTTTGACAGGGACATAAATGTCAGCGGTACATACTCGTACATACTTGATCTTGGGAACGGTAATCTCGGCATCGGCGTAAGCCTGGGCATGCTGAATAAAACGATTTCTCCCGACTGGGTAATCCCTTCCGGCGACAATCATGTTCCCGCTTCGGGGGATCCTTTGATCCCTGAAAACAAGGAGAGCTTCGTGGCATTCGATGCGGGTCTGGGTTTATATTACACCACTGACAAATACTACGCTGGACTTTCAGTTACCCACATCAACCAGCCTGAGATTAAATTTACAAAGGGAACACCATATATCAGCAGGCACTATTATTTCACTGCCGGGTATTTTATCCCATTGCCTAACCCTGCCCTTGAGCTTATCCCTTCCGTATTCGTATTCAGCGATGGAAAAGTTGTCCAGGCGAATGCGACTGCACAGGTGCGATACAATAAAAAGGTATGGGGAGGCGTTTCCTTCAGAGCAGGAGATGCGATCATCGGTATGGTAGGCTTTGAGCTTTTCAATGGAATAAAGATAGGCTATGCCTATGATTTCACTATATCCGACATAAGTAAGAGCAGCAGCGGGTCACATGAGTTTATGGTTAACTACTGTTTCGATATGAGCCTCGGAAGAAGCCCTATGAAATATAAAAGTATCAGATTTTTGTGATTATTAAAAATTTTACTTACTTGCATTTATAAATTCGCTAGGAATATGAAAAAGGTAACCCTATCTGCTCTGATATTGCTTATCTTGCTAAGTGGCTGCGGTTCCTCCAACAACGGGGAGCTTACCGGCGTGCTTGGCAGGAAGAAATTTTTCGAGCCTGAGCCTTTTGAGATGGCATTTATACCAGCCGGTAATTTCATGATGGGTTCCAACGAGCAGGATGCACTGTTTGCCAATAATTCGATTGTCAAGTCTGTTACTGTTGACGCTTTCTGGATGGACCAGACTGAGATCACCAATAACAAATACAGGCAGTTTGTATATTACGTCCGCGATTCCATTCTCAGGACTAAGCTGGGAAATGCAGGCATTGAAGGCCGCGAATATTTCATGACAGACAGGGACGGCAATGTTCTTGAACCCAATGTGATCAACTGGGAAGAAAAAATAGACCCTGAGGAAGAAACTACTGCAGCCACACTCGAGGAAATGTACTACCCCCCTGAAGAAAGATTCAACGGCAAGAAGCAGATAGACGTGAGAAAACTAAATTTCTCGTATATGTGGGTCGATTACCAGTCAGCTGCAAAGGCTACTTACAAATACGACTATGCAAACAACACCGGTCAGTATGCAGGGCAGGTTACCAATCTCGACGGAACCAGAACTGACGTCCAGGGACGCCAGTCATTCATCAAGCACAACATAATTAATGTTTATCCCGATACACTTTGCTGGATCAGGGATTTTACATATTCGTTCAATGATCCCCAGGCATCGCTTTATTTCTGGCATCCTTCATTTGACGATTATCCCGTGGTGGGTGTATCGTGGGTGCAGGCTTCAGCTTTCAGCATCTGGAGAACCAAATTCATGAATGATGCCCTCAGAAAAGATGGTATCGCCGACGTCCAGGCATACGAACTTCCGCTTGAATCACAGTGGGAATATGCAGCACGCGGCGGACTCGATCTTTCGATGTACCCGTGGGGAGGTCCGTACACCCGTAACTACAAGGGTTGCTTCCTTGCCAACTTCAAACCTTTAAGAGGCAATTATATTGACGACGGAAATGTTTATGCCGGGAAGGTCGGTTCATATGAGCCTAATGAGTACGGTCTTTACGATATGGCCGGAAACGTGGCTGAATGGACCCGGGGAGCTTACCATCCGTCTGCATACATATTCCAGCACGATCTCCAGCCCGATTACCAGTACAACGCCACTCCCCAGGATCCTCCTGTGATGAAGCGTAAGGTGATAAGAGGCGGTTCATGGAAGGACATAGCTTATTTCCTTCAGACAAGTACAAGGGATTACGAATACCAGGATTCGACCAAGCCATATGTCGGATTCCGCAACGTAAGAGCATATATCGGAGTAAACTAGAAGAAAACCAGAATAATTTGAATAACCCTAAAAATAATAAGGTATTATGAGCCTAGCAGAATTAGTACAGAGCAGCGGGTGGAAGAATTTCATCGCTAAACTTTATGGTTTAGGTGCTTCAGTCGTCATCATTGGTGCGCTGTTTAAGATACAGCACTGGCCAATGGCAGGTTTAATGCTTACTGTCGGCCTTTGTACAGAAGCAATCATTTTCTTCTTTTCAGCTTTTGAACCATTGCACGAAGAGGTGGACTGGTCGCTCGTCTATCCTGAGCTTGCCGGTATTCCCGACGAAGAAGCGGGTGTTGTTCATGGATCAGAAAGAGACAAATACCATGGTGTTGGCGGTGGCAGCTATGGTGGTGGTGCCATAGGCGGAGGCGCTGGTTCTGTTGCTCTTGCCAAATTCGACGAAATGCTCGAGAAGGCTGAAATAACACCCGAGCTTTTCCAGAAACTGGGTGGAGGTATGAAGAAGCTCGGCGATGCAACATCCAATATGAGCGCCATGGGTGACATCAGCGCCGCTTCAAACAAATACATGAATACGGTAAACAATGCCACTGAGTCGCTCGGAAAGCTTTCCGATTCGTACCAGTCCACAGCCAAGCTGATAAATGAGACAGGCTCAACTTACCGCAATATGGCAGATTCATTCTCAGTAATCGAGGTTGGAGGAAAATCATACCAGCAGCAGCTCGAAACTCTCAATAAGAATCTTTCTGCTCTTAATTCAGTTTATGAACTGCAGAAAAAGAGCGCTGATGAACATGTAAAGGAATCTGAAACCCTGTATAAAGGAATTCAGGCCCTCATGAAAGACCTCTCGGATTCAGCCGGCGACACCAAAAAATACCGTGAACAGATCTCAAAACTGAACGATAATCTTACAGCTCTGAACAATGTTTACGGAAACATGCTATCGGCAATGAACGTAAAATAATAGCGGCATTTTACCTAACCTAAACAAACAACAAAATGGCTCACGAAAGGCTATCTCCACGGCAAAAGATGATCGGTATGATGTACCTGGTTCTTACCGCCATGCTTGCACTTAACGTGTCAAAGGAAGCCGTTGAAGCTTTTAAAAGAGTAGATAAGGGTCTCACACAGTCAATTGCCAATTACGCAGTAAAGAATAACATAATTTACCAGGAATTTGACCGTGCCGCTGCTGAAAACCCCAAAAAAGCAGGTGAATACAAGACGGCAGCCTACGCCGTAAAAGAACGTGCTGATGAAGCTTTCAATTACATCCAGGGACTTAAAATTGAAATTATCAACACTGCAGAAGGTGAAGGGAATCCCGCAGTTAAAGGCGACCAGGTCGTCATCGATGAAGTAAAAAGGATTGATGACAACAACGTACCTTCACAAATCCTGATTGGTGCGAATGAATCGGGTAAAGCCACTGCCCTGAGAGTGATACTCAGCGAATATCGTGAATTTCTGATCTCCACGCTCAAAGGTAAGAATTCTTCGGTTGAACAGGCTCTTAAAACCAGCCTCAGCACTGATGACCAGAAGAATGAGGACGGCGAAAATGAAAAATGGGAAAACGTTACATTTCAAACCCTTCCCCTTGTTGCTGTCATCTGTATTCTTTCCGAATACCAGCTCGCCGTCAGGAATGCTGAAACAGAGGTTCTCAATTACCTTTATTCACAAATAGATGCTGCGTCATTCAAATTCAACAAGCTTGTACCCATAGTCATTCCAAATTCAAACTATGTTACAACGGGAAGCGACTATGAAGCAAGAGTGTTCATTTCAGCAATCGATACCACCCAGAAACCGACTATCACCCTTACAGGAGGTTCCCAGCTCGAAGTCGATGATTTCGGACAGGGAATCTACAAGGTGAGAGCATCCTCCACAGGTTCTAAGAAATGGGGTGGCGTTATTTCACTGAAAGCTCCGGATGGTTCGTTGAAAGAGTATTCGTTCAACGAGGAGTATGTTGTCGGCGAACCCAATGTTATCGTATCTCCGACAGCAATGAACGTGATGTATGCAGGTATCCCCAACCCGATCGATGTATCGGTGCCAAGCGTCAGCCCGGATAATATTAAGGTTTCTGTCAATGGCGGTACAATTTCCAGGGAAAAAGTTTCAGGTCCCAAGGGAGTACAGTTCAAGGGAACTTATGCCGTACGCCCAACAGCAGCAGGAAGTGAGGTACAGGTTATGGTCTCAGCCGTTATAAATGGCAAGACTGTCAGCTATCCTCCATATCCGTTCAGGGTTAAACCTTTGCCGACACCAATCGGAGTGTTTGGCGGTAAGAGCACCGGCAGCATCCCGCGCGCAACTGCTGCAGCACAGCAGGGTGTATTTGCAGTGATGCCTGACTTTGATTTTAACCTCCAGTATAATGTGACCGGTTTCAGCATTCTGTTCCAGGATGCACGGGGTGATTTTGAAGAGCGCTCGACAAACAGCAATCTTACGGCAAAACAGAAAGATATCATCAACAGGCTCACCAGGGGCAAGAACCTTATCATTAAAGACATTACGGCTGTGGGCCCTGACGGTAAAACGAAAGAGCTTTCGCCTGTGATTCTAAAGATCGAATAATGAATTAATATAATGGACATGAGCAAGAAAATCCTTATCGGAGTTATCATTCTCTCAATAGCAGGAGCAGTTCGTGGGCAGACTTTTAAGGATATTTACCAGAAGTCCATCCCTGATGCCAGGAAGATCGAATACGCACATCTCAGGGAAGCTGATGCATTCTGGTCAAAGAGATATTTCCGCCTTATCGACCTGCGTGAGAAGATAAATCAGCCACTCTATTATCCGACCATCCCCACTGAAGACGGGAGAAAGAGCTTCATTAGCATTCTTCTTGATGAAATAAAGGCAGGAAGGCTGAATGCCTATGACCCTCTTAATTCTGCTGCAACCACGACTTACGATGATATCCAGGTGGCTCTTGGTGCAATAACCAAAGTTGAAACTGTGCAGATCGATGCTTCAGGTGCCACCAGGGAAGATTCCGTCAAACAGGATGCAAGACCGGAAGATGTGAAGCAGCTGCTCGTTTATGAAGAGTGGTACTTCGACAAGAAACTTTCAAAGCTCGATGTCAGGATCATTGCAATACAGCCTATATTCGTGGCTGTGGATCCCAGCCTCGGTCAGATACTGAAGAAACCGCTGTTCTGGATAATCTACGATGATGTACGCGATGTTCTTGCAAAGAATGAAGTTTATCTCGATAATAATGATGCACAGAGGATCTCATTCGATGACCTTTTCATGCAGAGGAAGTTCGGAAGCTATATAGTGGGAGAATCGAATGTATTCAATGACAGGCGAATCAACCAGTATGAAGTCGGGAAATATGCCCTCTTTGAAGCTGACCGCATCAAAACCTGGCTGTTCAATTTTGAACACGACCTCTGGGAATATTAATATAGAAATTCTATATTTGATTTATACGTAGAGACAAGGCATGCCTTGTACGTTTATGTAATCACAGGTATTTTTCCCCCGTGGATTTTTTTACGTCGTCGAGATAATGCTTGATATTCTGTTCTTCGTCTTTCCTGACAATGAGCAGCACATCCTCAGCATCGATAACGATGTAATCCTGCAAACCTTGTATAACTGCGATCTTTCCCGGAGCAATATTGAAGATTGATCCGCTGGTTCCGTAAGAATAAACTTCACCTTTTACAACCGCATTCGCGTTCTTGTCGGCAGCCGAATGCTCATAAAGGGAGCCCCAGGTGCCAAGGTCTGACCAGCCGATATCGGTTGCTGTCATCACATAGACATTGTCCGCTTTTTCCATCACACCATAATCGATGGAAATGCTTCTGCATTCCGCATAGGTTTTGCCTATGAATTCAGGCTCCTTTTCAGTTCCGAAATTCTGCCTGCCTTCGTCGAATGCAGAATAGGTGTCAGGCATGTGCTTTTCGAATGCTTCGAGTATCGACTTGATCTTCCAGATGAAAATGCCAGAGTTCCAGTAAAAATCCCCGCTCTCGAGGAACACTTTTGCCAGCTCCAGGTTAGGCTTCTCTGTAAAGGTTTTAACTTTGTGAAGACTGTCGTAGTCCTTTACTTTCTTCCTGATGTCGGCCTGTATGTAACCATATCCCGTTTCAGGCCTGTCAGGTTTAATCCCGATTGTGACAAGTGCATCATTCTTCGAAGCAAAATCATAGCATTTTTTGATGACCCCGCAGAATTTATCCTCCTTAACTATGAGGTGGTCTGCGGGTGTAACAGCGATCACGGCATCGGGATTCTCCTTCAGGATCCTGAAAGTGCCATATGCAATACATGGCGCTGTATTCCTTCTGAAAGGCTCACCCAGCACTCTCGAAGGATCGATCCCGAGCTGTTCTGTTACCAGGTTCCTGTGCTCGGCGTTTGTAACGACAAAAATATTCTCCTGGGGGCATGCCTCTTTGAACCGCCTGAATGTCTGCTGAAGCAGGCTTTCGCCTGTGCCAAGAATATCGAGAAACTGTTTCGGCTTATCACGCCTGCTGAAGGGCCAGAAACGGCTGCCGACCCCGCCGGCCATTATTATAACATACCTGTTATCCATTCCGGAACATTTTTTGGTAACAATAATGCAAATATATTAATTAATTACCGCATGAGGCCTTTAAACCTGATGCGGTGAATATCATTGGCTGCCATTTCACGAAATTCACCAAATATTAGTAAATTTGGTGTCCGTTTTACTTTCATATGTTTAAGTTTCTTGAGCAGGTCGGATTGTATTTCTTATTTCTCCAGAAGGTATTTTCAAAACCCGAGAAGGCGCATATCTATTACAAACAAACCATGCTGGAACTTGTTTCACTCGGGGTCACATCCATCGGCATTATCGCAATAATATCGTTCTTCATGGGAGCTGTGATCACATTGCAGACAGCTTATAATACTGAAAATCCCATTTATCCCGCATACCTTATCGGCCTCGGTTGCCGCGATTCCATAATCCTTGAATTTTCTTCATCTGTTGCGGCACTCATCCTGGCCGGGAAAGTTGGTTCGAACATAGCTTCAGAAATTGGTACAATGAGAGTGACGGAACAGATCGATGCACTCGAGATAATGGGCATCAACTCTGCTTCGTACCTCACTCTTCCGAAAATTGTCGCCACACTGCTGTTTAACCCCCTGCTCACCCTCATGTCGATAACCATCGGGATCTTTGGCGGATGGACTGCAGGAACTCTTTCAGGCGTCATAACATCGGCCAATTTCATTTACGGTATCCAGTATGCTTTCATACCTTATTATATAGTCTATTCCCTCATCAAAACAGTCTTTTTCGCCTTCATCATTACAAGTGTTTCAGCATATCAGGGATACCATGTCACCGGCGGATCGCTTGAGGTCGGCCGTGCAAGCACGAAAGCAGTGGTGTACAGCAGCGTCCTGATCCTGTTGTTCAATGTAATCCTCACACAATTGCTGCTGTCATGATAGAAGTCCGCCATCTTTATAAATCATTTAACGGGGTCAGTGTCCTCAACGACATATCCGTTACTTTCGAATCAGGAAAGACCAATCTTATAATCGGGAGGAGCGGTTCCGGCAAGACTGTTCTGCTGAAATCAATCGTGGGGCTTCATGAGGTCGACAAAGGTGAAATCTGGTATGACGGCGATCTTTTCAACAAGCTCGATTTTAACGAAAAAAAGAAGATAAGAAGTTCAATGGGCATGCTCTTCCAGGGCAGCGCTCTCTTCGACTCTCTTACAGTGAGCCAGAATGTAAGATTCCCGCTTGACATGTTCACCGAACTGAGCATTGCAGAGAAGGATGAAAGGGTGAGATTCTGCCTCGACCGCGTGCATATACTTAATTCCGACTTGCTCTATCCGGCCGAGCTCTCCGGTGGTATGAAAAAGAGAGTTGCAATCGCAAGGGCTATCGCGCTTAATCCAAAATATCTTTTCTGCGATGAGCCCAATTCGGGCCTCGATCCGAAAACAGCAATCCTGATAGATGCCCTGATCAAGGAACTTACGGAAGAGTTCTCCATGACGACGATTGTCAACACCCATGATATGAACTCAGTAATGGAGATCGGAGAAAAGATCGTTTTTATAAGCGAGGGAAACAAATGCTGGGAAGGAAATAAGAACGAGATCCTCAGCTCTGACTGTGAGATCCTCAATGACTTCATTTTTGCAAATTCCCTTGCAAAAAAGTTAAGGAATCCCTAATCTTTCTTTTTGGTTTCCTCGTAATCTACATACTCTCCAATACTCCTGGATATCTTTTTATTCTGTTTTTCAGGTGTATCCCGGAACTTCTGATCATTTTTCCTTTCAGTCGATGAATCATGAAGTGAGAGGCTTCTTATAAAGCCCCTTAAGAGCAGGTAGACAATCAGGAATATTAATATAAAACGAATCAGAATCATAATATCTTCACTTTAATTCCGGGTTTTCCATATCAGAAGGTTCTCCAGGGGTAACCGGCTCCGCCATATTCTCGCATTCTGCAGCATTCACTTTCTTCCTGTGCCTGCCGAAAACCAGGTTCATGCCAAACCTGAGGTCGACGGTATTCCAGTTTGCGGGAAGTATAAATGAATTCTGGTCCGTCACGATCTTGTTCCAGGTGAGAGGGATCCTGTCAGCTGTTACATAGAATTGAAAGATTGCGAGCCGGAGTGCAACACCGGCGCCTATATTATCATATGTGTGATTGGCAGCTGTATAGCTTAGGCTTGTCATAAGAATGCTTCCGAGATTCAGGTTTGCCGACATGGTAAGCGACTGGTGAAATTGCCTGCCGGTCATCCTCGTTGAGGACAGCACTCCCAAATTTAGGTTTTTCGTAAGCCTGTAAGCTCCTGCAAGGCTGAGTGTTGATGGAGTATACGTCGTAAATGGGGCATGTGCTTCAACCGGATTGAATAAGGTCCGGAGCGAATCCTTCAATTCCTTTCCTGCATCACCGGGATCTTTTGTGCCATTTATAACGTCAGTCATATTCAATCCTGTGAATTCAAAATTGTTCCGGGTGAAAAGTGTCGAAACATTATTTTTCCATTTTATGAAACCAAGGTCTGTCACTGCCGCAGAAAGCATTACCCTTTCGGTAAACTGGTATGTGACACCCAGGTCAACTCCCAAACCCACATTCTTCTCACCTTTCATCAGCACGGTGTTCTTCATCTCATCATTATTAAACTCCACTGAACTGATATTGTTGTCCTGGTCGCGGCTAATTGTCACGGGTGCGCTTATATTGGCAGCAATATCGGCATCGAACTGGTGTGAATAATCCTGGTTAATCCTTATTCCGAAGGAGCGGTTTTGGATATTTGCCGACATGACGCCCAGAAGCATTTTTGTTTTTACCCCTGCACGGAGCCTTGGCGTAATGTTGCGTGAATAGCCCAGCCCGGCTTCATGATACCAGGCAGCAGAGCCGCGTAAAGATGAAAGATCGACGTACTGTCCGGCAAAGCTGTTGTTGCCGTTAAGAGCCATTTCCACAGCTGAACCCGGAAAGGAAGCTGAGGCCGACATTCTTTCATTCACATCAAATGAAATGTATCCCCTGCCGGCCCTGAAACCCAGTGCGAACAGCTGCACCATCAGTTCCGGCTCTACGAAATTCACCTTTTTAATTTTCTTCAGGAAATCGGAGGTGTTGTAATCAGGGTGAAGAAAAGTGATAAGAGAGTCTGACCTCCCCTTTACTATAATATCCGAAAAATTTACGAAGTTATTATTCAGTCCCAGGCTAATTCCGGTAACAACTGGGAGGCCGACATAAACAGAATCTATCGGCTTTATTGCAGGATTCAGGAACTTGCTTTGCGGTAGGTTCATGAAGTAGAGAATGCGGCTGTTCTGCGCATTTAAAGAGAATGACAGCACAATCAGCAGCAAAGAGGATATTATAAGTTTTCTAAGCATGGTCATAAGTTAAATGTTGTCTATCACAGCTTTGCCTGAGAGGACCAGGTTAAAATCTATGGAATAATCAGAATAGACTTTAACAATCCTGGAATCAGGGGTGTTCACCTTAAAGCTGATTATTATGTTTCCGGCAGTACGGGACTTTTCCAGGAAGTCCTTAGTAAGGCTCACTGATGATTCGGAACTCGTTTTGGCTGTCACTGTGCCATTGCTTCCGAGCATGCCTGATTTTATCAGGGAAGGGAGAGCAATAGTCCCTGTCACGACATTGTTTTCCAGAAGTCTCAGCTCAACCGAAACATCAAATGGCAAGCCGTTCTGAACATTTATGCCAAGCTTAAGCGATTCAAGGTCGATATTCTTTTGCAGATCTTTCAGGAAATTATCCGTTGTGTCGCTGAACTCGAAATTGTTAAAGCTCATTTCAAGCGGAATCTCAATTTCAACCTGGCCTGCCATGCCGCTGTTCCCGAATATGTAATTATTGCGGAGATGCCCCGGATCTCCTTCAGGATTCATCACCACAGAGCCAAGGTACTCCAGCCTTCCCGGCGGAAGCGAGACAAGCTGCGATATTGTGGAATTCGTTTTATTGATCTCTATGGAACCCGATGCTTCATGCTGCGCGGGAACCTGCGGAATTGCCAGGGCAATGTTATTCACATCAATTACAACCGACTGGTCCCCCCTTGTGCCTGTAGCCTTGAAGTTCAGCTTTGCCGGAACGGCAAAAGAATTTGTATAGTTGATCCTTAACCGGGGGTCAGTTATGGTGTACTGTCCTTTTATGCTATTGAGAATCTCATCGATTCCTACATCCACAATTTTATTTTCGAGAGACTTGGTCGCCTGGCCGAAATAGCCTTTTACGAAGTCAAACTCGGGATTATCAAGGTTGATGCTGACTTTTATCTGATCGGCGCTGTTAAAATTAATGAAGGTATTGTTTGATGTAACGGTTATATCATACGATACCGGGATCCGGTTGTAAGGCTGCTTTGGATCGGTGGAAAGATCAACTGTCGTATTTGCTGCCGATACCGTCCCCTGTATCAGTTGGCCCGGGACTACATTAATTGCCTGGGTATAAACTGCCGTGTTTCTCAAAATCCCGGGGAATGTAAGATTCACTGTTGCATACAACGGCAGGGTGGAGTTTGTCTGCCAGTTGAGTACACCTCCTGTCAACTTTGCCTGCTGCAGCTCCATTCCTGAGCCAGGATCGATGCTCACTGTATCCTTGCTGCCTGTTCCCGATATTACCTGGGAGGGAAGGATTATCCTGCCTGATGAAACCTTCAGGCTTCGCCCTTTCGCCCTGAAGACCACAAAGCTGTTGTCGAGGTCAATGATCACGGGAGTTGAGTTCCCTGGACTTCCTGAAAACGTAATGGTGCCATTTAATACATTTGTGAGAGTTTTGCCTGCCAGGTCGATTGATATGGTTTTCGTTTCACCTGGCAAAGCTGCAGGAATAGTAAGCGGACCTGCTAAAGGTCCCAGGCTATTGGAAAGGTTAATGGTAATGGTGTTCAGGGGTGCTGCAAGATTATTTGTCACTGAAAGATCGAGGTACCCTGAAGAAAAAGTTGCACTCTGAAGGTTTGTAAAAGTACTGAAGGCTGAAATTGGCATGCTGACTGACGGGAACTGCGGAAACTGATGCTGTGACCCGTCATCGAGAGTTACGAAGGTATTCCTGAGCGTTGAGGAAAACTTCTGGCTTATCTGGTCCAGCGTCATGCTGATGATTCCCTGGAAAGGATCGATAGTGACATCGCCAAGAGTATAGCTGTCGTTAAAGGATATCATATTTTCGGTATCATAAAACTCATTGATACCCTTCCTGAAATCCTGCTTGAAAATAAGCCTGATAAATTTATCATTGTCATAAACCGCGGTATCCAGATTCTTCAGCGCATCGCTCATTGTAATATTTCCCCTGAAAACAGGTAATGTCCACGACGGTGAGATCTGTTTCTTTTCAGAAAGCTTATCCATCTCATATGTTTCCTTTATGCATCCGCCGAAGATGAATAAAGCGGAAAAAAGAACAGCAAATAAAGTTTTTTTCATATATCTCCGGTTTCAATCCTGTAATTGTACAAAAACCTGCCCGGACCTGCTACAACCAGGTTCCAGCTGTTCCTGTCGGTAAGCTTGCTGACAGAGAACAGGGAAACGCCTTTCAGGGGAAAACCCTTCATAAGTTCTCCCTCGCTGCCGATAAGGTAAATGAGGTCCTTTCCGGAATCAAGAATTCCGATTTTCCTGTCATCTGTTGAGAAGCTGAATGTCAAGGGCCCTTCAAGGTTATCTGATCCGAACTCTTTATGGAATAATTCCGATCCGTTATGGTCATAAAGATATAATTCTCCCTTATCTATGAAAATGTATTCATCAAAACCATCCGCATTTATGTCAAAAAGATCGAACATATGACCGGAAGTGAACCGGCGGAGGCTGTGCTTCTTCACTGCACCGCCAGGATAGATATGCTGCACTGTACCGTCAGCCGAGGTACAGACGAGATATGGATCAGAGCCTGAAACAAGTCTCAGGGCGGATCCGTTTGCCCGGCTTACCTGTTCACTGAAAGTGATGCGCCTGTTCCCTGACCGGTCAAGCAGGTAAAAAGAATTTTCATCTGAAACCGCTATGTAATCCTTCCCCGATATCTCAAAATGACAGATCTGGGTTTTTACCGTTGAAGCAGTGCGGAACAGCTTCCATCCCTTCACTATGCTTCCTGCCCTGTCGTATGCATAGATCTGGCGGTCTTCACCGGCCAGGAGGATCCTGTAATTCTTGTTATTGTCATAATCGAGAAGAGCAAGTGAGTTGGTTGCCGGTGATCTCAGCTTCACCGGATAGCGTTCCACATAATTCCCGTTCCTGTCAATAAGGTGGAGATTATTTTTCCCGTTGAAGAGAAGCTGGTATTTCCCGTTGCGATAATAATCGATCATGTACACTGATCCGATTATTTCTTCACGTAGCGGAACTTTCCAGAGAACCCTGCCTGCTGCATTTATCAGGTAAATATTGTTCCTGAGATCCTGGACAAATATCTCTTTGGCCCCGGTCAGGTGATTTGTGAAGAAGAAAGGCTTTATGCCGGCAGTTGTGTCCAGCAAAGTTTCCCATTCCGTCATCGACTGATCCGCAATATTATCATGATACCTGATGGATGTGCTGCTATATATCATTTCATTGCTGGAAGCCAGGCATATCCCGGCTGCGCTTATCTTATCGAGAGATATCCTGTTCTCCTTCAATGATTCTATTATGCTGTCGCTGAGAAATCCTTCCGTATGCCTGATGATTTTCGAGGGAATGCAGAAAAAATAATAACCCGCCCTTCCGGGAAGCGAATTTTCCAGGTCACGGTAATTGATGTTATATGCAAGAGTGTTATTAAGGATGTTGTCGTAGAGCAGTTTGCTGATTGTTGCAAATGAGCTTCCGGTAATCATGAAATTATTATAGAAAGCAAATAATGAGTCACCTGTGAAGCTTCCGAACTCCGGAATGAAGGAGTTGACAAAGCCTCCCCGGTGGACATTGTAGATGGGGATCCTCACCTGTTCGTCAGGTTTGTACCACATGGCA
This sequence comes from Bacteroidales bacterium, assembly GCA_035299385.1. GTDB lineage: Bacteria > Bacteroidota > Bacteroidia > Bacteroidales > VadinHA17 > LD21. The sequence continues at coordinate 16,859 of DATGWQ010000131.1, forward strand.
GCTGAGCTGTCCACCGCCTGCTGAATGAAGGCCTGTTCAGCAGCCTGGTTTTTGAGCTCATATATTACTACAGTCTTAAGATCTTCATTCGCTTCCCTCGAATCTACATAGACCCTTGTTATTTCATCGCCCAGGTACTGCTTTAATTCATCAGCAAGAGGATATGATGCACTTCTGGTTTTTGGTGAAAATTCCTTATCGTAAATGACCGTTTCGAACATAGCGGTATTTGCCGGAAGTATTCTGCTGGTCTGCATCTCAGAAGGTGTAACGGACATTACCCGGCCAGGCAGGCCGGAAGTATCGCGACATTCGACATAACCGCTCATAACGATGCCATCGTCGTTAAGGTAGAGATCAGCGGAGCCGGCCAGGGCTGTTTTCAGAAAACCGCCCTTTTTTAATCGAAGATCTCCGTCAAACAACTTATCCATTAACGCAGGAAGGTTCCCGAATACAAGGAAGATCTTGTCTTCATTCCTGCCTGACGACATTAGTATTCGTTTGAAGCCGGGAGAATTCCTTATATCTGAGCCATTGGACATACAATTGACGGATTCACTGAGAAGTTTTTTCGAGTCAGCCATCAAAAGGATGCCGGTCTGCAATAAGATGAAGGCCGTATCGGACCGGCTGGCTCCTGAAAACCACAGGTAGTGAAGACCATCGGAACGCGACTCAGTCACACCGGTGAATCCGGAAGAGATCAGAGCCTGGCGGAGATCATGATATTTTATCTGTGATGAAAGAGGAATAGTCAGAAGGGATTTTATATCACTGCCTCGCACGGCATGCCATGAAATCAGGGTCCTCCCGTCTGTAAACAGTTTGTTGAGTGAAGGTTTGTTGATCTTTTCCGCAGTGAATCTCAGCCGTGTATAAAATGATTTCAACTGCGTTACATTTCCCATCTCGCTGAACAAACCCTTTTCGGCAGTAAGTGAGTTTACAAAGCTCCTGATGTCAACTGTTTCGATTATGATGCCTGCATCAGGGGGTACGGCTGAATAAGGATCAGCCATGAGGGATTGTTTTCCCCTTACCAGGAAATACCCTGCTGCCGTCAGGATGACCAGCAGCAGCAAAGATATAATGACAGTCCGCCTCACGCCGGTTAAAAATAAAAGACCAGAGAAAGATAATAAAAGTTGCAGAACAAAGTAGCAGAGGGCATGGGGCAGGGAGCAAGGGGCATGGGAACCCTGGATGACTACACAGGGGCAGCCAGACGAAGAGTCTGGCTTTTTTTTTTTAGAATGGGCGGTATCCTATGATCTCACGCACTTCCCTTACAGTTTTCGAGGCGCTTTCGCGTGCTTTTTGTGCTCCTTCACTGACCACTTTGGCCAAGTACTTTTTATCAGCCAGTATCACATTGATTTTTTCGCGTATGGGTTCAGTTACTTTAATAATATCCTCTGCAAGCTGTTTCTTCATGTCGCCATACCGGATTTCGCATGCAGCATGCTTTTCCCTGAAGTATGTCACAGTTGATGGATCGGAAACAACGTCCATGATCGTGAAGAGGTTCTTTACCGGTTCGGAAGGCTCCTCTCCCCTGCTTTTAGGCCCCTCGTCAGTAACGGCGCGCATGACTTTTTTCCTGATCCCGGCCGGAGTGTCCGACAGGAAGACCCCGTTACCCTCGCTCTTTCCCATCTTACCTGATCCGTCAAGGCCCGGGATCTTGACCAGCTCCTTACCGAAATTATAAGCATCAGGTTCAGGAAAGTATTCAACACCATAAATTGTGTTGAACCTGCGGGCAAACCTCCTGGTCATCTCAAGATGCTGTTCCTGGTCCTTTCCAACCGGGACATGATCGGCCTTGTGTATGATGATGTCGGCAGCCATCAGGACAGGATAAGTGAGGAGACCTGCATTTATATTATCAGGATGCTTCCTGATCTTCTCTTTGAAGGAAGCAGTTCTTTCAAGCTCACCGACATAGGCGTTCATGTTCAGAAGAAGGTAAAGCTCGCATACTTCGGGTACGTCGCTCTGGATGAACACAGTGGCTGTTTCCGGATCGATTCCGCAGGCCAGGTACTCTGCAAGCACCTGCTTTATGTTTCCATGAAGGTCATCTGTTTTCGGATGCGTTGTAAGGGCATGGTAATCGGCAATAAAAAAGAAGCACCTGTTCTCCTTCTGCATTTTAAGAAAATTCCTTATTGCTCCGAAGTAGTTGCCAAGATGAAGATTTCCTGTCGACCTTATGCCGCTCACCACTGTGTCCATACTGTTCTCTATTAAAAATTAGTGCAAAATTAACTAAAAAGTTTAAACGCAGATTACGCAAAGTGAAGACGCAAAGCTCGCAAAAGATTTCAATATGTCTGCGTCCTCTGCGGTTTTCAATATGCGCTCTTTGCGTTAAATTGGATTTGGGGGTATTTTCGTACCTTTGCCAAATTAAAGTTAAGGCCATGGAAACAACAAGGCAGAAAAAGGTATCGCGGTTAATTCAGAAGGAGCTGGCCGAAATTTTTATCAGGAAGGGCAATGAGCTGTCGCACGGTAATCTCATTTCTATAACCAAAGTGAGGATCAGCCCCGATCTTTCCCTTGCAAAAGTTTTTATCAGCATCTTTCCGGCGAAAAACCAGGAGGAAGTTATGAAAACAGTTCAGGAGCATAACTCGAGGATCAGGTTCGACCTGGGTCAGAAGATCAGGACACAGCTCCGGATCGTTCCCGAGATAGCTTACCAGGTAGATGACAGTCTCGATTATATCGACAATATTGACAGGCTGCTGAAATCCTGAATATGCAGTACGAACCTGTAAAAAACATACTTGGAAAAATATTCTCCCGCTCAACTGTCCTGAGGAGGGCCTTTTACTTCCTTGTCGATCTTCTACTTCTGCGAACCTGGCATGTGAGGAAGAAACTAAATAAGATAGCAGCGGATTTCCCGGGAAGAGCAGTAATTCTCGATGCGGGCTGCGGGCTTGGTCAGTATTCCTGGCGTATGAGCAGGATGAACCGGAACTGGGAAATAAGGGGAGCCGACATTAATGAAGGGCAGATAGAAGAATGCAGGGAGTTTTTCGGCAAAATGGGATTAGGCGACAGAACTGATTTCCGGGTGCTTGATCTCACCGCACTTGACGAGACCAGCATTTATGATCTCATCCTTTCGGTCGATGTAATGGAGCACATCGGGGATGATGCCAGGGTATTCGGCAACTTCTTCAACGCACTGAAAAAAGGAGGTTACCTCCTGATCTCCACACCTTCCGACATGGGAGGATCAGACGTCCACGGTGAGGATGAGCATTCCTTCATAGATGAGCATGTGAGAGACGGATACGGGATGGATGACATAAGGGGAAAGCTGCAGGATGCAGGTTTCAGCGATATTGAAATAAAATACACTTACGGCAAACCGGGTAGCATTTCATGGCGGCTTTCAATGAAATATCCCATCATGATGCTCAACGCTTCATACCTTTTCTTCATCATCCTTCCGTTTTACTATATTATTTTTTTTCCTGTCTCGGTTATTCTTAACATCTTTGATGTTAACATGATACACAGGACCGGCACGGGGCTACTGGTTACAGCAAGAAAAAAGTGAGACTTCCTCTATACATAGCAAAAAGATACCTGTTTGCGAAAAAATCAAGGAATGCCATTAATGTCATATCCGCTGTTTCGGTTGCAGGTGTTACAGTTGGAACGATGGCCCTGATCATTATTCTTTCGGTGTTCAACGGACTGGAGAAGATGGTAACAGGCATTTTCAATACTTTCGACCCTGAAATAAAAATAACAGCCTCAAAAGGAAAAACCTTTATCCCCGACAGCTCGCTTGTTGCAAGGCTTTCAAAAGAAAGAGGCGTTGAGGCCTGGTCTTTTACAATAGAGGAAAATGCACTCCTGAAATATGGTGAGAGGCAGTACATAGCTACTATAAAAGGGGTTGATGACAATTACGCCAGGGTTTCGGAGATAGACAGCTCAATGTGGGAAGGTGAATTCAAGCTGATGAGCGAAAACGGAAGGCCCTGGGCAATTCCCGGGATCGGTGTGGCACAGACACTCGGCATACGCATCAACTTCGTACAATCCCTGAACATTATCCTTCCACGCCGTACTGCCGGCATAAGCCTTAATCCTGAGACAGCCCTGAAGAACAGGTACATTCTCCCGTCAGGCATATTTGAAGTAGAGAAGGAGTACGATTCCAAATACGTGTATGTTCCTCTTGAATTTGCACGGGAGCTTACTGAAAACGACAGTGCGGTTACCGATATCGAGGTGAAGCTCACCCCGGGAACCAGCTCTGAAACAGCCCGGAATGACATTAAAAAAATCTTCGGCGATAATTATAAGGTCCAGACCAGGCTCGAGCAACAGGCTGTGTTTTATAAGGTTATGCGGTCGGAGAGGTTTGCCATCTTCCTGATACTAAGCCTTATACTCATAATTGCTTCATTCAATATAACCGGATCCCTGACAATGCTTATGATTGAAAAACAGAGAGACATTGACATACTCCGGAGCCTGGGCGCTCACAATGACCTGATAAGGAAAATCTTCATATTCGAAGGCTGGATGATATCAATTTCCGGTGCATTTGCCGGGGTATTACTTGGTTTCATCATATGCTGGCTGCAGCAGACATACGGACTTGTGAAGCTCGACAGCCAGTCCCTGATCATGACAGCTTATCCTGTTGTGCTGAAAGCAAGGGACTTTATACTCGTGCCGGTTACCGTCCTGATCATCGGCTATTGGGCAGCCTGGTACCCTGTAAGGTTTCTTACAAAAAGGTACCTCAGCAAGGATGTTTAATCACCAATTGTTATCTTTACCCCCCGACAGTGCTGATTTCCTGCATTGTCAACCAATTAAAGCAGAATGCAGGCACGTGTAAAAATATTATTGATACTTTTTTTCATTGTGTCAGCCCTGTCATGCACAAGTCGCAAGAGCGAGATCGACAGGTCTGACCTGATACCGAAGGACAAGTTCACTGAAATCATCTCGGACCTGTACCTGACCGATGGCCTCATGGCACAACCCCAGGTACATTACTGGTATACATCTCCTGACAGCATTGGTGCATACAGGGATGTGATAGAAGGGCATGGTTACACAAAGGAACAGTTTGACAAGACAATGAGGTTTTATCTTGTAAGAAAGCCGAAAGAGATGGTGAAGATCTACGATAAGGCTATTGCCGGGCTTACTGAGCTTGAATCCAAGGCTGAAAATGAAGTGACCGCGATGCAGACAAAATCCTCCAATTTCTGGAAAGGCGGGGATCCTCTTTTCTCACCGGGGGACAACGGCTCGGACTCAACGGATTTCGACATCACGCTTCCTTACTGGAATTACTATACCCTGAGCTTAACGATCACACTTCATCCTGATGATGGATCCGATCACCCGCAGCTCATTGCATACATGTGCGATGCCGACAGCGCTGAATCGGGCAAAAAATATTATGTGCCTTCGATTGATTATGTTAAAGACGGCTCCCCTCACAGGTATACATTTAAAATAAACGATCCTGTACGGACACACCGCCGGCTTAAAGGAACGCTGTTCGATTACGCGAATGATCCCTCAGCAGGAAAACATTTCTACATTGAGGATATCACTCTCACATATTAACATCACGGTTTATCACGGGCCAGCGTTGCATGTATATGAAAAAATTCTCGGCTCAGTATATAATTACAAACAACGGACCTGCTCTTAAACGCGGAATTGTCAGCGTTGACGATGATGGCAGGATAATCTCTGTTGAAAATACGAAAGGAAACCTGAGGGAAGCTCATTCAATTGAATTCTACAACGGAATAATAGTTCCGGGATTTGTGAACTGCCACTGCCACCTGGAGCTTTCACATATGAAAGGCCTTATCAAATCCGGGAAAGGCCTGCCTGATTTTATCAGCCAGATCAGGTCAGGAAGAGGGATGATGGCTGAGAAGACATCCTCGTCGGCAGCTTCCGCAGACAACACTATGTTCCGTAACGGGATCTCGTTGTGTGCTGACATTTGCAATACTGATTCCACTTTTGAGCTTAAGAAAAAAAGCAGGATACGTTATATAAACTTTGTTGAAATATTCGGTATCGATCCTTCCAGGGCAGGTAAAAGAATAGAGGAAGCAATTGCAGTTGCCGCGTCGGCAGCAAAGCTTCAGCTTAAATATTCAATAGTGCCCCATTCGGTATATTCTGTTTCGCGTAAGCTCTTTCAGCTGATACTTGCAGAGACCAAAGACAATGATATTACCTCAGTCCATTTCATGGAATCAGCCGGCGAAAAGGAGCTCCTGGAAAAAAGTGAAGGTGTCCTGATGGAATCCTATATACGTTCCGGATTATTAGGCGGGGAACATGATTTTGTAAGCAGCCACGAAGATGCTGTTCTGAACCGGATAACCCCTTCGGGAAACATGATCCTTGTCCATAATACTTATGTGACACGGAGCATTATCCGGAAGATCAGTGAAAGAAAAGATTTATACTGGTGCCTTTGCCCGAATTCGAACCTGTATATAGAAAAAAAGCTTCCCCCCGTGGACCTTTTGCTCGAAGAAAGATGTGAGCCGGTAATTGGTACCGACAGCCTTGCATCAAATAAAAGCCTCGACATAATCGAGGAGCTGAAAACTTTGCAGGCGGCATACCCGGAGCTGGGACTGGAGGATCTTGTAAGATGGGCAACGCTGAATGGAGCAAAAGCACTGTGCAGTGATGATGAGTTCGGGACTATTGAACCCGGAAAAAAGCCGGGCCTGCTCCTGATCGAAGATGCCGACATTGCCGCCATGAAACTGACAAATGAAACATCCGTAAGGAGGCTTGCCTGAAATTATTTACTTTTACAGCCTGAAAGTTATTGAATGTCCACTTTTCTTTTCGGTGAAATAATATTCGGCCCGGTAAAGAGCAGGAGGCTCGGGGTTTCGCTCGGAATAAACCTGCTTCCGCTGGAGAGGAAAATATGCAATTTCAACTGTGTTTATTGCGAGTGCGGCTGGACAGGAGAAAACAACGACATCCACTGCAAATTGCCCGGGAGGGAGGAAGTTTATAAAGCCCTGGATGAGAAACTATCAGGGATGAAGAGCCGGAACGAAGCACCGGATGTGATAACATATGCAGGCAATGGCGAACCGACCATGCACCCAGAATTTCCGGGCATAATAGACGACAGCCTTATTCTGAGGGACAGGTATTTCCCTGGAGCAAAAATTGCGGTGCTTTCAAATGCGTCCACAATAGCAAAGACTGCAATAAGGACAGCTCTTCTTAAAGCTGACATGAACATCCTGAAATTCGATTCGGCATTTGATTCTACCATAAAAGCTCATAATCAACCTCTTGCAAAGGTAAATGCAGCGGAACTGGTTGACAATCTCGCTTCATTCAACGGGAAGGTCATAATACAGACATTGTTCCTCAGGGGCAATGCGAACGGGCACAGAATAGACAACACTACTCCGGAGGAAATCGATGCATGGCTCAGGGCGCTGGTAAGGATAAGGCCTTCCGAGGTGATGATCTACACCATCTCAAGGGATACTCCCCCGGGAGCTGATCTCATAAAGGTTCCTGCCCGGGAGCTCAGGAAAATTGCCGGATCTGTTGAGAAGATGGGTATCAGAACCCGTGTTTCTGCCTGATCTTGATCAGAAAAAAAAATATACTTATCTGTCCGCTCGAATGGGGTCTTGGCCATGCTGCCAGGATGATCCCGCTCGCGTCGAAACTCCTTGAGTGTGGAAATAATGTATTTATTGGCTCCGGTGAGAAGCACCTTGCACTGTTCAGAGCCGAGCTGGAGGGACTGAAATACATCGATTTCACGGGATTCAGCCCAAAGTATTCCAGGATCTTTCCCCAGTATTTCATAATGCTGCTGAAGACGCCCATGCTGCTTTATCATATCATCAGGGAACACAGAAAACTGCAGAGGATCATTTCAGATTACTCGATTGATATAGTTATTAGCGATAACAGGTTCGGACTCTGGAGCAACAGAATCACCTCTGTATACGTCACCCACATGCCTCTGATTCCACTGCCCCGCCCATGGAAGCTGTTTGAACGCATCGGGGTCCTTTTGCACAGCTACATAATAAAGAAGTATACCTATTGTTGCATCCCGGACATTGAAGGAGAGCTGAACCTCTCCGGAAATCTCTCCCACGGCATGCAGCTTGCTCCGAATGCCAGGTACATAGGGATACTATCGAGGTTCTGCATGGACTATGGAACCGGAAAAAACCAGTTCGGCTTCCAGCACAATACCGTCATACTTTCAGGCCCTGAGCCTCAGAGGAGCATCCTGAAGAAAAAAATATCGGATATATACCGCGAAAAACTGCCATTGACAATTATACTGGAAGGAAAACCCGGTGACAAAGAAGAGAACAAACAGGAAGGGAACCTGATCTGTTGCAGCCACCTTCCTGCTGCTGAGATGAAGCAGCTTCTGAAGACCAGTGAACTTATAATAAGCCGCTCCGGATATACTACAATAATGGATCTTGCCTGTATCGGTTCCGGTGCTCTGCTTATTCCCACTCCAGGACAAACAGAACAGGAATACCTTGCTGATTATCTATCGGATAAAGGCTGGTTCACGATGATCAGGCAAAATGAGATCGATAATATCCTGCCCATGAGAAAACTGAATGAAATACCATCCATCTCCATAAAGGAAGAAAGCAATAAGCTGCTTGATAAATTTCTACGAGAACTGCTGCAGGAAGAACATGAAGAAGGTAAGAAGAACGAATCCCGCTGAAAAACCGGTCCAGACCTGCCGGGGATTGTGAAGATTCATTTTCAGGCGGGCAGACATGATCAATCCGGCTGCCACAATTACCAGGAGAAGACCGCCGAACAGGTGCGAGTAGAGCCTGAAGGATAATATCAGTATCAACCCGGTGATCGCCCCCGCAGCAACTGCATGAAGTGAAATCTTCCACCTGAAATTTACCACTGTCATCACAAGTGAGACCAGGAATACTGAAAAGAAGAATTCTTTCAGGAAAAAAGGGACGGGGAACCTGTAAAGGATGTATGATGAAGTTGCATAAAGAATTGTTGTGATTATCAGGGGCACCACGCGCTCTTCCCTTTCCTCAAGCGTCCATGAGCTGATAAAATTCATATACATTAGAAACGGCAGCAGGGCCAGCGGAAGAAGAACATTGTTAACGACGATGATCAGGAATAATAAATTCTTTACAGGGATCTGCATATAACCGAAAGGAGTATAGCCCGAAAGAATTATGGCAAGGCCGTAAACCGGCATGAAGAGGGGATGAAATATTACTGAAATAATCCTTGCCGGCAGGAGGGCTCTTTTACTTGCATCCATTTTCAGATCTCTTTTCTCAGTCGGGCTACTGGTATGTTAAGCTGTTCCCTGTATTTTGCAACAGTCCGCCGTGCAATCTGATAACCTTTTTCCTGGAGGATATCAGTAAGCCTTTCATCGGTGAGGGGCCTTCGCTTGGTTTCATTGTCAATACATTCCTGGAGTATCTTTTTGATCTCCCTTGTCGAGACCTCCTCACCGCTGTCGGTCTGAAGGCCTTCGGAAAAAAAGTATTTCAATGGGAAAATGCCAAAATGTGTCTGTATGTATTTGCTGTTGGCAACTCTTGAAACGGTTGAAATATCGAGCCCGGTCATTTCCGCCACATCCTTCAGGATCATCGGCTTCAGCCTGGTTTCATCGCCATCTACGAAATACTCCTTTTGATACTCAAGGATTGCGTTCATTGTAAGAAGAAGCGTGTTCTGCCGCTGCCTGATTGCATCGATGAACCATTTGGCTGCATCGATCTTCTGCTTCACAAACATCACGGCATCCTTCATTTCCTTCTTCTGAGACTTGTCTTTTGTATAGGATTGAAGCATTTCGCTGTAACTTGAACTAAGCCTCAGCTCCGGAAGGTTCCTGGAATTCAGGTGCAGGTCGAATCCATCCTCAGTCAGTTCGAGGATGAAATCGGGAATGACAGCCTGTGACGACCTGTTGTAAGGATCATTATAAACGCCACCAGGCTTCGGGTTGAGCTTGAGGATCTCGTCGATGGCTTCCTTCATCTCCTCCTCTGTTATCCCCAGCCTGGAAATTATCTTGTCATAATGCCTCCTGGTAAATTCATCGAACTGTGTTTCAATTATCCTGTGGGCAAGCTTAAGAACAGGATCGGAGGTGTCCTTTTTGTCCATCTGGAGAAGAAGGCATTCCCTGAGATTTCTTGCGCCTACGCCAGCCGGCTCGAGGTCCTGTATCACCTTCAGCACTTCCTCAAGCTCTTCCTCTGTAGTTTCTATGTTCTGGAGAAATGCAAGATCGTCGACAATATTGGAAAGCTCCCGCCGCAGGTAGCCATCCTCATCAATATTGCCGAGGATATATTCACCGAGCTTTTCCTGCTTGTCTGTGAGATTGCGGAGGCTCAGCTGCGATTCAAGGTATTCCTGGAAAGATGTCCCTCCTGAGAAGGGGATCTCGCTCCGTTTCTCATCATCCTTGCTGTAGTTTTTGGATTGAAGGCGGTATTCGGGGATATCGTCATCATCCATGTAGTCGTCGAGGGTGAATTCATCCGAATTCGCATCATCTTCCTGGAAATCCTCTTCCTGGTCCGAGGGAACTTCATCTTCTTCAGCGCCTTCCTCGAGAGCCGGGTTTTCTTCCAGCTCCTTCTTGATCCTCTGCTCGATCTGGAGCGTAGGGATCTCGAGCAGCTTGATCATCTGGATCTGCTGCGGTGAAAGCTTCTGAAGCAGTTTCTGCTGTAACCTCTGCTTTAACATAGCCTGTTAAAATTCAGCATTCCTTGGTGTCCGCGGGAAAGGAATCACATCCCTTATATTTGACATTCCTGTTACGAAGAGCATCATGCGTTCGAAACCCAGGCCAAAGCCGCTGTGGGGAGCCGTGCCGAATTTCCTTGTTTCCAGGTACCACCACAGGTCTTTTTCCGGCATGTTCAGCTCTTTGATCCTGCTGTACAGTTTGTCATAACTTTCTTCACGCTGCGATCCACCTATTATTTCACCTATTCCGGGGAACAGGACATCCATTGCCCTGACGGTTTTCCCGTCATCGTTCTGTTTCATGTAAAAGGCTTTGAATGCCTTTGGATAATCAGTAATGATGACAGGTTTTTTATAGTGAATCTCTACAAGATAACGCTCATGTTCAGCCTGAAGTTCGCGGCCCCATCCGACAGGATAATCCCATTTCTTCCCTGCCGCTTCGAGTATCGTGACAGCTTCAGTGTATGTAGTTCTGACAAAATCATTGTCTGCAACGAACTTCAGCTTTTCGATCAGTTCCTTGTCGATCATCTTGTTAAGGAATTCCAGGTCGTCCTTGCAGTTTTCAAGTGCATATCTTATAAGGTATCTGACAAACTCCTCGGCAAGGTCCATGTTGTCTTTGATATCATAGAATGCCATTTCGGGCTCTATCATCCAGAATTCGGCAAGGTGCCGCGGGGTGTTGGAGTTTTCGGCCCTGAATGTCGGTCCGAAGGTATAGATCTCACCAAGCGACAGGGCGCCGAGCTCTCCTTCAAGCTGACCTGAGACAGTGAGATTGGTCTGCTTCCCGAAGAAATCATCATTGAAGTCGACAGCTCCTGCTTCATTCCTGGGCACATTGTTCAGATCGAGAGTCGTAACATGGAACATTTCCCCTGCCCCCTCCGCATCGCTACCGGTTATTATGGGTGTGTGCAGGTAATAAAACCCCTTATCATTGAAGAATTTATGAATTGCAAAGGCCATTGCATGACGCATGCGGAATACGGCCCCGAAAGTGTTTGTCCTGAACCTCAGGTGAGCGATCTCCCTCAAAAATTCCATTGAATGACCCTTCTTCTGCAGAGGATATGTATCAGGATCGCATGTACCGTATATTTCTATTTCAGTTGCCTGTATTTCCACATTTTGCCCCTTACCGGGGGATTCAACAAGCATTCCCTTCACTGACAGGCAGGCACCTGTGTTAACATTCTTAAGCAGGTCTGCACTGATCGATTCGGTATTGGCTACGATCTGTATATTGTTTATGGTAGATCCGTCGTTCAGGGCTATGAAAACAATATTCTTGTTTTCCCTCTTTGTCCTGACCCACCCTTTTACCAGCACTTCCTTCGAAACAGGCTGTTCCGCTATGATCTTCTTTATCTTGATTCTTTCCATTTTTCTCTCAGTCAGCAAAATTGTAGCGCAAAAATAATAAAATATCGCTTTTTTCGCTATGAAGTAGTACAACCGGCCTGCATAATGGTTTGAAAATTGGTAAAATCTGAATAACTTTGATTAAATAATGCTTAACAGGACAAGACTATGGAAGAAAATAAGAAATTAATAGTCGTCACCTGGGATTTTACCCCGGTATCAGAATCCGCCCTTGCCCATGCTGTTAAAATAAGCAGGATGGTAGGAAATGAAATATGTCTTTTGCATATTGTTGAATCGGGCATTGCGGCTGCTGCACTTGGCCAGAAAAATGTCCTTCTCAGGCATGTTGCGGAGGAAAATTCAAAAAAATACAATATGCCGGTCAGTACGCATATTGAGAAAGGAAGCATTTTCAGCGCAATCGCCGGTTTTGCAAATGACAAGGATGCAGCCCTGGTGGTAATGGGAACTCATGGCATGAAAGGGATGCAGAAGCTTACGGGCAGCTGGGCTCTCAAGGTAATTGTGAAGTCAAAGGTTCCTTTCATTGTGGTGCAGGACCCGCCTGCAGACATGGAAAGATATCACAGTATTGTTTTTCCTGTGGACTTCAGGTCCGAAAACAAGGAAAAGATCAGGATGGCAATCTTCATGGGCAAGTACTTTGACTCAAAGATCAAGTTCCTGGTTGCAAAGACCACGGATAAAGCCCTGGCCAAAAAGACAAATGTCAATATCAATTTTGCAATAAGGTATCTGATTCAGAACAATATCGAATACGAGATCCATGAAGTGCCCAAAGGCAATTTTGCCCAGCAGACACTCGATTACGCACAGGAGGCAAAAGCAGATCTTCTGCTTATTGTAACGACCAAGAACATCACCGCAATGGATTATGTTATTGGAGCTTCGGAGCAGTATATGATCGCCAACAGCTCGAAAATTCCTGTCTGCTGTGTCAATCCAAAGGCAACATTCGCCAAGACCGGCCAGTTTATGGGCGGTTGGGGTGATT
>DATGWQ010000132.1:0-43013 GCA_035299385.1 Bacteroidales bacterium
ATCTCGATCATCGGCCGGGAAAACAGCCTCTTCTCTGGGTCCGTCCGGATGCAGCTCCTTTTGACGGGCTGGGCATTGTTCCTGTTAAATGCGTGAAAGATCTCGCAGGTACTATTTTTTCAGAGTATTACTTCGAGGAAAGGCAATCTGTTTTCCTTGATAATCTGAACCTCATGTATGTTGCCATGACAAGGGCAAAGGATGTTCTTATCGGCTATTCAGACCTGAATGGAACAAACTCCGCAGGATCCCTGCTTTATGAGGCATTGAGCACACCAGCGCCTCTTGAGAGCACAACCCTGCTTAATACCTTTTTCAATAAGGATACAAATGTTTTCGAGTTTGGCGAAGTTCAGCCATGTTCTGAAAAAAAGAGCACAAATGGAAATGAAATTCACGTCAGGGAATACCCGGTGAACATGTCTATGGGCTCACTCCGGCTGAAGCTTCATGGTGAAAATTATTTTTCAGCTGAAAATGAGGATGTAAGGAAAAGAATAAATTATGGCAAGCTGATGCATGAAGTCTTTGAAGGGATCGACACGGCAGCTGATGTACATGTCACCGTAAAGAATCTTGTTCTTGAAGGCAAGCTGCCACGGGAAGACGCACCTGCCCTCGAAGATAAAATAACTAACCTCATAAGCACACCTGAGGTTTCCGGATGGTTCTCGGGCGGAAATACTGTATTGCGCGAAACCGGAATTCTGCTGCCTTCGGGCAATATAAGAAGACCTGACAGAGTTATTATTTCTGACGGCAGGCCGACTGTTATCGATTTTAAATTCGGTGAGGAAAGTGATCATCATATCCAGCAGGTTCAGCTTTACAGAACACTTCTGAATGATATGGGTTACAATGAAGTTGATGCAAGGGTATGGTACGTCGATAAAAATAAAATTGTTGTTGCCTGAGATGCCTTCAAAAAGCAAAATAAATTATCCCTGGAATCATAACAGAAGGTTCAATTCATATTCCGGATACTTCAGGAATAAATTTGGCTACAGGGTACAGAAAGTTTCCGTTGATGCAGGTTTTACATGCCCAAACCGGGACGGCACCAAAGCTTACGGCGGATGCACCTTCTGCCTTAACGATGCATTCAATCCTTCATATTGTATTCCCGAAAAATCTGTAACCACACAGATCCGGGAAGGAATTGAATTCCATAAGTGGAGATACGCAGGAGCTGTGAGCTATCTTGCCTATTTCCAGGCCTTTTCAAACACATATGCTCCTGTGCAGAGTCTTAAACAGCTTTATGGTGAAGCCCTTTCATATCCAGGTGTGGCAGGACTTGTGATAGGAACACGTCCCGACTGCATTGATGATGAAAAGCTTGAGTACATTAAATCACTTTCAGAAAAATATTACATCGCCGTAGAGTACGGTATCGAATCCTGCTATGACAGGACCCTTGAAAAAATAAACCGGGGACATACGTTTGCTGAAGCCGTTGAAGCTGTTGAAAAGACTGCTTCCCTCGGCATCAATACAGGCGCACATTTCATTTTCGGACTTCCCGGCGAGACCCATGATGACATGCTCAGAGAGGCTGATATCATATCATCTTTGCCGCTTACTACTGTCAAATTTCACCAGCTGCAGATCATTAAAGGAACGTTGATGGAGAGGGAATTCCTTTCCAATCCTGCCGATTTTCATGCATTTACTCTCGAAGAATACGTAACGTTCATCATCAGCTTCCTCGAAAAGCTGAATCCGGATATTGTTGTTGAAAGGTTCACAGGCGAGGCTCCCCCGCGGTTTCTTTCATCCGAACCATGGACGAGGATGCGGGCCGACCAGGTCGGAAGCCTCATCGAAAAGCGTATGGAAGAGCTGGATACCTGGCAGGGCAGGAAGTATGTAAGGGAATTACATAATTAATTATGTTCAGTCGTTGCATGCAACGCCGGAACAAATCTTCATCCTCACCGTTTCCCCGGCTTTTACCTCAACCTGGTATCCCTTCAGAAACTCTTCGCCGCTTAGTACATTCTCTTTCATGTTTCTGCCAGACATAACAGTGTAATCTTTTTCTTTTTCAACAGTGAAATATTCCGGGAACTGGTTTATTCTCGGCCAGTCATAAGGCATATGCATGTAATCCAGGTGTCTCTTCCTGTCCGGGATAAGGCTGCCTGTCCATTCCTTGTCTGCGGTAATCGTAAGGTAAACGGTGCTGTCCTTCATCACGCCACCGATTTTCAGGTCTTCACGCCAGGGTGAAAGACGGAATCCGCCGGTTTTCCAGAGACAGTACATTATGGTTGTCCGGGCAAAATTTCCGTCGCCATGCCAGCCCTCTATTATCCCTGATGGCTGCTGCTTTCCCCAGAGCACCTTTATTTCGCTGTCGATCCATTCTTTTGCTGAAGGCACTTCTTCCCTTGTATAAAGATTCAATGCGCCTTCGATGGCGTCGGCATATCCATCCTGGCTTTTTCCCTCCCAGGCGAAATTCCTGTATTTGCCATAAAGAACATCCAGCGCCTCTATCACAGGCTCCCGGTATTTCTCATCGCCGTCGAGGAGATAAACCGTATAGAACCCGTTAAGGGTGTAACCAAAATTATCAGCAATGCCGCCGTCAACAGGAACACCTTTTACAGGATCGACTGAATTGTAGAACAGACCATCCTCGTTTCTACCAACTTCGAGGATCCTGTCGAGCATCTCGTGAATGGGTGTCCGGTACTGGTCCATTTTTGCTTTGTCGGATATTGAAACCGCTGCATACAGCTCGCAAAGGCCGGAGACAATTTCACAGCCATGATCGCGAAGTCGCAGGACCTTGAAATTGCGTGTCGGATGGTTATTTCCCAGAAGATAATAATCTCCGAGCCTTACTGCAAGTTCAAGATATTTTCTGTCACCGGTTATCCAGTATATCCTGGACAATGCCTGCAGCATGTCCCCGTTAACTTCAGGATCGTCTGAAATAATATTTCCGTACGGTGTTTTCAGGGGGGCATATTTCCAGCAATCATCCACAATAGAAATCATCCGTTTTGACCACGGGCTGGGACCGAGCCATTCATACAGGGGAATAAGGCCATCCTTGACATATTCTGCAGAACCGAAAATAATATCGGAGATCACAGTGTCGGGATTGGCGAACGCCTGTTTTGAAAATGACCACGTGTCCGGCAGAGCACCAAGTCTCGAGGTGATACGTTTTTCAGTCTCGAGTATTTCCTTCATCTTCCCGTTGAAGAGCTCATCGCTGAGCATGCTCGTGACCATCACCATGAAAGGGTAATTGTCTGCAGCGCAATCTTTGGCATTCCAGATGTCCTTGCTTTTTTCATCATTGATGTTGCGCGGGAATAACCCCGTAACAGGATCCGCAAGTGGGATCCAGCCTTTGACAAAGTTGAGGCTGCGGTTGAAGCCTTCATTTACGAGTAACCCGTTGGCTGAAGCCTGGTCAAAAAGCTTTGTTTCTTCCGGATCCGTATTCTTATGTGTACATGCAGAAAGAATGATTGCGGCAAATGTTAACAACGCTAAGGTTTTTTTCATGGCAATTGTTTTCAGGATCATCAAATATAGTTTAAGTTTTTACTTTTACCATTTGATTTTCCACTTCAGCTCTCACTCATGGAATATTTTCTGCAGCGCATTGCCCGGTTATTGAAAGAGGAACATGGGAACACACTGAACCGTCACTGTCTTGTTTTTCCCGGACGCCGTGCGGGACTGTACCTGGTAAAATATCTTTCTTCATATATTGAAAAACCGGTCTGGCTTCCTTCCATTCTTACAATAAATGATTTGTTCAGAACATATTCCCATCTGCAGCCTGCGGCAAACGAAATACTTCTTTTCCAGCTTTATAAATCATATTCACTTTTGAGTAAAGCAGCCGGGAGTTTCGATGATTTTTACTTCTGGGGCGATATGCTCATAAACGATTTCGACGATGTTGATAAATACCTTGTTGATGCTTCGAAGCTGTTTGTCAACGTAAGGGACCTGAAAGAAATAGATCAGCGTTTCGGAGAGCTGACCGATGAGCAGAAAGACATTATCAGGCAGTTTTGGACAAATGTGGATATTGCAAGGCCGACAAACGAAAAGAATGAATTTGTAAGTCTATGGGCAGTTCTGAATGATCTGTATGAACATTTCCGGGGCTCATTGAGGAAGCAAAACCTGTCGTATGAAGGAATGATCTTTCGTGATGTTGCAGAGTCAAACCGGGCTGAACTTACCGGAGCCACACAGTGGGACACCATTCATTTTATCGGTTTCAATGCACTGAATGAATGCGAGAAGAAACTGATGAAAGTGCTTCACGACTCCGGCAACGCACGGTTTTACTGGGATTATGATGAATCGTATATAGATGAAAAAGGCTATAACTCTGCAGGATTTTTCATGAAGGATAACATCAGGATGTTCGGAAACGACATGCCCGGTGACTGGAATTACAAATGGCTTTACCGAACTGATTCCGGGGTGCGAAGGCAGGTTGTCGAAACATCGTCAGATACGGCGCAGGTTAAGATTGTCAGTGACCTGGTGGCTTCCATACCCGGGCTTACAGCTGAAAATGCACACCACACGGCTGTTGTGCTTGCTGATGAGAACCTCCTGATGCCTTTGCTTACCAGCCTGCCATCTTCCGGCCTGAATATTAATATCACGATGGGTTACCCTCTCAGGCATACCACAGTCTATACTCTCATAAGTTACCTTACAGAACTTCAACGCCTGTCAATTAACGGAAATGAAGGGGCTCGTTTTTCAGCAGAAACCGTAAAAGGATTGATCGATCATCCCCTCATCAGGGAGATGATGACAGGAGATGATGAAGCTGCTGCTGCATCAATATGGGCGATAAATTCCGCATGGATCCCGTCAGCGAGGCTTTGCCAGGGTAACTTATTCACAATGCTTTTCAGGAAATGCGACAGCCCGGCGGGTATAGCAGAATGGCTCAGAAATATATTGTCATCAATTGCCCTGCATAGCGGTAAAGATCTCAGCGAAGAAGAAGAAACTGCACAGAATATAAGGAATGAATTCATTTATCGTGTAAGCCTTGCGCTTAACAGGCTCGATGCAGTAATCTCAGGCAATGAGGTCACCTTTTCAGCTTCAACATATATCCGCATTCTCGAACGGCTCATCAGGAACCAGTCTGTACCCTTCTCCGGTGAACCGCTCCTCGGTATCCAGATCATGGGTATCCTGGAAACAAGGGCCCTTGATTTCAGGAATCTCATAATGCTTTCAATGAATGAAGGGATAGTTCCTGCCGTTTCATCAGCTTCTTCATTCATTCCCTTCAGCCTCCGGCAGGCATTCGGCATGCCTTCCGTGAACCACCAGGAATCCATTTTTGCCTATCACTTTTACCGGCTCATCCAGAGATCTGAGAACATCACATTTGTTTATAATTCAAACTCTGAAGGATTGCGGAGCGGGGAAATGAGTAGATTTCTTACTCAGATGAATTTCGACAAAAGCCTGAAACCTGAGTTCAGGAATGTTTCATTTGAGATCAGGTCTCCTCTTATGCCACCTGAGACTGTAAAGAGGACAGCTGAGCATGTGCGATTGCTGGGAAGCCGTTATTATGCCAACGGTTCAGGCAGAATGCTTTCACCCTCTGCCATCAATTCCTGGCTTAACTGCAGGATGCAATTTTTTTACCGCTATGTGCTCGGCATCAGGGAGCCTGAAGACCTCAGCGGCGAAATAGATTCCGCAATGTTCGGGAGCATTTTGCATGAGGTCATGCGCACACTCTACTCAGATTTCATCGGAAGGGCGCTTTCAAAGGAGATGATCAGGAAGATGACAGGGGATGACGAAATGCTTCAAAAGGCCGTTTCAGATGCAATAACGCGGGAATTCAGGAATGGAGAGGAAGGTGTCGTGACGGGAAATGAGCTGATTGTCAGGGAAGTCCTGCTTGCCTACCTGAAAAGGATACTTAAGGCTGATGCATCATTTGCGCCAGTGACCATTCTTAATCTGGAAGAAAAGTTTGATTTTACAATTTCGTTGAAGAAGGATGAAAAGGAATCTAAAGTAACTACCGGCGGAATTATAGACAGGATAGACTATTCAGGTGGAAGCACCAGGATAGTTGATTACAAGACCGGGAATATAGCCCCATTCGTCTGCTCTGTGGATGACCTTTTCAAAGAGGACAGGAAAAAGGAATATGACGGGTGGCTTCAGATATTGCTTTACAGTGAGGCATACCTTCAGAAACTTCCCGGCAAGATTGTACAGCCATCGATTTATGGCATAAAGAAGATGACTGGCGGCAAAACTGAAACAAGGCTCCTAATCAAGCCCGAGAGGATGGAAGCTCCGTTAGTTGATTATTTGCAGATAAGGGATCAGTTTATGCAGGGTTTGAGAGACACAATATCGAAAATATTTGATCCCGGCGAAGATTTCACGATGACGCCCACTGATTCGAAGTGCGCGTATTGTAAATACCGGATCCTTTGTATGCGGTGATTACCGCGAATTGGGATTATGTTCCATCTCCCTCTGAAGAGCAGCCATCTTTATTGCGGTTATTGCTGCTTCATCGCCTTTGTTCCCGTGAATTCCTCCTGAACGGTCGATTGCCTGCTGCTTGTTATTGACTGTAAGCACACCGAATATAAAGGGGAAATTATATTCAAGATTCAGCTGGGTGATACCCTGTGTCACTCCCTGGCAGATGTATGTAAAATGCGGTGTTTCACCCTGGATCACGCATCCAAGGCATATTACGGCATCCACATCTTCATATTCGGCAATAAGCTGGGCTCCGATGGTGAGTTCAAAGCTTCCGGGCACATGTTTTACAACCAGGTTCTTATCGGTAACTCCATGTTTTTTGAGCGTGCTGACCGCCCCTTCGAGAAGCGAATGTGTTATTTCGCGGTTCCAGTCTGCAACTACAACACCGAAACGCATCCGGGCTGCATTCGGAACACTGTCAGGATCGTAACCGGAAAGGTTTTTTGTGCTCATTTTCTATTTTATAAAAATAAAAACGCATCAGCTGCCTTATATGTTGAGCGGATGCGTTAAAATCTTCGGAGAAATTCTACTTAATCAAGACTTTCACCCTGGCAATATATTTCTCTATTGTAGAACCTTCGGTGCTTTCAGGGTAGCTGGTCTGGATCCTCTCGTAAAGGTTCAGAGCTTCCTGGTATTTTTTCTGCAATTCATAGATTTCTGCAGCTTTCATAAGGAAGAGTGGGGAGTTGAAAGAGTTTCCGGCATAATCTGCTGCCTCTACATATTTCGTCGCGCCTTTATCCATGTCGCCAAGCTCAACATATGCATCACCGGTTGCTCCGATTGCGAGGGAGCCGATAATTTTATCTTTTTTGGAGTACTTGTCGAGATAATCGATAGCATCCTGGTAATTTCCGAGATGCAGATAGCAGATGCCTGCACTGAAACGTGCGAGATTGGATGCCTTTGTAAATTTGTAGTCATCGATAATATCAAGGAATCCCAGGTAGTTGCCGTCTCCATTAAGCGCAAGCTTCAGTGAGTCCATCTCAAGGTATTTCTGTGCCTGGTACATTTGTGACTGCGCTTCATTGTTTCTATTTGAAATGTACATTTTGCCAAGCCAGAAGATGCCAACAAGACCGACGAGCACTCCTAAAACAATGAGGAGGGATTTGTAATTTTCCTCAAGAAAATGCTCTGTTTTTGACAGGGTTTCCTCGACGTTGGATAATGCCTGTGGATTTTCGTCCTTTTTTGTTTTCGCCATACGGGTGTTACTCTTTGCTTTAGATTTTTCCACCGCAAAAGTAGTTTTTTTCAGGTAATTCTGAAAAATATGGTCAAAAAAATGTATCAGTGAGTTTCACGCAAAGGCGCAAAGTCGCAAAGAGTTTCCCGCAGATAACGCTGATGATCGCAGATAAAAACGCAGATCTTGTTTAGATGAAATTAAATATGCACTGATCTGCGCGGGTCTCACTCTGCGCAAATCTGCGGGAAAATTGGACTGTGCCACAAAGTGTCTCTCCGCTTTGCTTCGATCTGCGTTTAATTCTTTTTTAGTTTAACTTTGCAGTATCTGAAAGAAGACTGATGTACCTGAAAAAGCTCACGTTAACGAACTTCAAGAATTACGAGTCGGCTGAATTTGACTTTTCACCGAGAATAAACTGCCTTACCGGTAACAATGGCGTTGGCAAGACAAACATCCTCGATGCCATACATTATCTCTCGCTGACAAAAAGCTTTTTCAACAATATAGACAGCATAAGCATCAGGCATGGTGAGGATTATTTTATCATTAAAGGCATATTTGAGAGAAATGGTGATGATGATGAGATATACTGCGCATTTCAGAAGCAAAAGCCCAAGATATTGAAAAGAAATTCGAAGGAATATCAAAAGCTTTCCGAGCATGTCGGAAGGTATCCTGTCGTAATGATTTCCCCGGCCGACAGCGCGCTTGTAAGCGAAGGCAGTGAAGAACGCAGAAAATTCATGAATAAGATAATCAGCCAGTACAATCCCGGATATCTCGATTCCATACTCAGGTACAGCAAGGCATTGCAGCAGCGGAACAAGC
Organism: Bacteroidales bacterium; assembly: GCA_035299385.1. Taxonomy (GTDB): domain Bacteria; phylum Bacteroidota; class Bacteroidia; order Bacteroidales; family VadinHA17; genus LD21. Next base: position 8,573 of record DATGWQ010000132.1, read on the forward strand.
TTCTCAAGAATGCAGGTCCGGCAGGTAAGTCCGATCCCGAGGTCATTTCGGCTTATGATGACCAGCTTGTGCGTTACGGCAACTATATCTTTGAAGAAAGGCGGAAGCTTGTCGGGGAACTTATTCCTGTGTTCAGTGAGTATTATTCAATGATCTCATCGGGCAAAGAATCTGTGCAGCTTCGGTATGTATCCCAGCTTTCCGGCGCGGATTACAATGCACTCCTTAAGAACTCACTGACAAAGGACCTCTTCCTCGAATATACCACGGCAGGAATTCATAAGGATGACCTGCTGTTCGAGATGGACGGATACCCTGTCAAGTCCCTGGGTTCACAGGGACAGCAGAAATCCTATCTTGTAGCCCTGAAGCTTGCAAAATTCGAATACATCAAGAGAAAGGCAGGGCTTCCCCCGGTTCTGCTCCTCGATGATATTTTTGATAAATTTGATGCTGAAAGGGTGGAGGAGATCATAAGGCTGGTCGGTGACAGCCGTTTCGGCCAGATTTTTATAACAGACACGCACGGAGAGCGGCTGAAGAATATACTTTCTTCACATAACACCGATTATAAACTTTTCAGTATAAAAGAGGATAAGCCACTTACCGGATCAGGGCAATGAGAAGAAGCAAAACCATATCCCTTGCCGAGGCTCTCGATGATTACATCAAAGCCATGAATATCGGAGACAGGCTGAGTGAAGCATCGGTTCTCAACTCCTGGAATGAGATAGTCGGCAAGGCTATCAGTTCAAGAACAACGAGGATCTACATCAGAGATCATGTTCTGTATGTTCACCTCAGCTCCTCAGTCGTAAGAAATGAGCTGCTGATGCTCAGGCAGGCACTGATGGAGAAGATAAATGCGAAAGCAGGAAAGGCGATAATCAAAGAGATAGTATTGAGGTGATTTTGTGCCGTTGCATTGCAAGGGCCGGACCTGAATATCTGCACAAATTATTAATAATTGAAAAGAATTACGTAATTAATTCCGTAATTAATTCCGTAATTCTTTCATTTCCCGATTACCGTATACTCATTTCCTTCAATCGTTATCGCCTTATTAAATCCTTTGTGCGAGTGGAATTGCCAGCTCTGATTTCCTGAATGAAGCGATACCTTTTTATCAGAAATGTCTATCCTGATCTTTGCTGAATTATCAGTATTGTGCAGGTAATTTGCGATAAGAATTGCTTTTTCGATCCCGTCGCCCCGTCCGAAATTCCATACTTCATCAGGCAATGCCATGCGGCCGTCATCATAAATCGATTCTTCCGGCATCTTCAGGATAATTGAGAATACTTCACCGCTGCTCTTATCCTCAGTGTCGGTGAAGCATACAGGGTTTCTTTCGATCGCAGCCTTAATAAACGGTTTCCAGTCTATGACCCGCATGTCGCGGTATACATAAAGGGCAAGCAACGACGTTTCCGAATGCTTTGCATGCCTGTTGATCTTTGTAATGATCTTGTCCCTGCCGTCATCGGCACTGATGGAGAGTTGATCAGAGGGTATGAATACCTTATGGTGATCAGGCAGCTTTGGCTCTGTAACAATGAACTTCTGAAGTTCTCCGAATATCTCTCGTATGCAGTCGTGGTGTGCAGGTTCTATTATTTTCAGGAACTCTTCCTCAAAAAAATCAAGCGGCTTGCCTTCGTTGGCTTCAATTATTTTATCAAGATCATTCAGGATTAACTTTCCCTGGATAGGGCTGAGATGAAAGTCGTCGCCGTCAATTTCCCTGAGAAGCTGGTCACGTGATTCAAGTGCATTGAGCTTGCTGGAATGCTCATATTCGAACATTCTTTCAAGAAGAATATATCGCTTTTTACCCGCGCTCTCATCGAGGTACTGAAAACCACATTTGAACCTCGATTTGAATCGAAGGAAGTTGAAGAAAACAGCTTTTGTGAGGCCTGTAGACAGGAATTCCCGGAGCTTTGACTCAAAAAGGCGGTAACTCTCACTGTCGATTGTGGCCTGGTTGTAGATTGTATGGATGTACCCGGAAACATGTGTTACGATCGTCACTTTCTCATTTTCAAGCGCACGCCTGGCTTTTTCCGAGAGCGAAGTACCGTTGAACCACATGTTCTTTGTTACGATCCTGCGGTTGTTTGTTATTAATCCTTCTTTTTCTATGATAAAATTCTGGGAATGAAGCGGTGTTGCGATTAGAAAAATCTTCTCGAGGGGGATCCTTCCCACAACGAACATTGCAGCTGCATAGAGTGCCGAGAGCGAAACACATTCGCCTGCGCCTGTTGAGAAATTCTCTTTATGGCGGAATGCTTCCATGGCCTCGATGGTCTCTGTCTTCCAGTACGGGATCACGTCCGAGTCATACTTATCGAGGCCGAAATGTTTCCTTATATCTATATCGAAATAGTATTTGTCACCTTCATAGCCGAACAGGGCGTTCGACTGTCTCAGCATTTCCATATCGAAGAAATCGCTGAAACGTGATATCTCGACCGGTTTTGTTGTGAGCCCCCAGGTGGAAAGATCGAGATTGAATACATAATTCTGAATTATGTACTGCTTTATCCTGTTGGCCTTATAGTTGAAATTTTTCTTCTCCACGTCCTTAAACCATGGATCCTCGCGCCATCTCCAGATAACAGGCGACATTATATTGGCAAGAACCAGTGGATAAAAGAGTTCAGGAAATATGAATATTTCCATGTCGGACAGCGTAAAAGCCGAGGAATATTTCTCGAGATTCTTATTGTCTCTGAAATCAGGATTCATTTTGAAGCTTCCTATTTAAAACAAACACTTTCCGGCAGACGAGGTTTACAGGAACTTCTCTATTTCGGAAAAGAAGAAGTTTGATTCGCGGATTGCGTTTTCATCGCTGTCAGAACCGTGTACGGCATTCATCTGAACCGATGTGGCGAATAGCTTTCTTACGGTGCCGGGATCTGCTTTTGCCGGGTCGGTTGCGCCGATAAGCTTCCTGAATTCAGCGACAGCATTATCGTGTGTCAGAACCAGCACAACGACAGGACCTGATGTCATGAACTGAACGAGATCTGCATAAAAGGGCCTTTCCCTGTGTATTTCATAGAAAGCTTCAGCCTGGGCTTTAGTGATTCGCAGCATTTTCATTGCAGCAATGCTGAATCCTGCTTCATTTATCATTGCGAGGATTGCGCCGGTTTTACCATTGCCCGTGGCATCAGGTTTGATTATTGAGAAAGTGATGTTGTTCATGTCATTATTATTTAGCAGTTTGACGCGGAAAGCAGGTCTTCACAAAATATATTATCTTTACCGGTTCATCAAAAAACGGCTTTGTTAGAATTGTCCAAATATACAAAAGAATTGTCCATCCAGTTTGAGAGGTCGGATAATATACTCATCGTTGCCCATATTAATCCCGATGGCGATGCGATTGGTTCACAGCTTGCGCTATATCACTATCTGAGATCGTTAAATAAGACTGTTAACCTGCTTTCGCCGAATAACCTTCAGGATTTTCTTAAATGGATGGAAGGCGCTGAAAACATCCAGGTTTTCATCCGTAACAGGAAGAAAAGTATTGAAATGATCCGGAATGCAGATCTGATTGTAATGGTCGACTTCAACCAGATGAACAGGCTTGGTGAAGCAGAAGAAGAAGTAAATAAGTCGTCTGCCCGGAAGATAGTGATAGATCACCATCTCGACCCGGTAGGCAATTACGACCTAATTATATCTGACCCGGCCAGGTGCGCCACAGCCGAGCTTGTTTACGGGCTTATTACAGAACTGAACGGACGACCATTTGGTGGCAGGGCATTCTCTGAATGCATATATGTCGGCATTGTTACTGATACGGGAAATTTCGAACATGGAAACTATACCCCCGATACCTTCCGCATTGTTGCCACACTGCTCGAGTCAGGATTGCAAAAAGAGAAGATACTTAACCTGATATACAATAATTTTTCGGCTGCCAGGATGCGGCTCCTGGGTTATGCTCTCAACCAGAGAATGGTAGTGATGCATGAAAAAAGAACAGCATACATATGGCTCACCAGAGAAGATCTGGATAATTATGACCACAGTAAAGGCGATACAGAGGGTTTCGTAAACATGCCATTGTCGATAAGCGGGGTGGTTTTCTCAGCATTGTTTATTGAAAAGGAAGGTTTTGTAAAAATATCATTCAGATCGAAAGGAACCTTCCCGGTAAATGAATTTGCGTCAAAATACTTCGGCGGAGGGGGACACCTGAATGCTTCAGGAGCGGAGAAAAAGGATTCTCTTGAAAATACCATAAATTATTTTCTCGAAGCTCTTGCCGAAAATGACCAGAAATTAGCTGAATCGCTCCGGTAATGTCAAGGTTTTTGATCTTTTCCCTTCTCATAACCAGCTTTCTGTCGTGCGGCAGGCAAACAGCTGACGATGGCAATTTGTCAAAGCCCGGGAAAAAGGATATCGAGGACATGAACAGGTTTCTTGTGCAAAAGGACAGGGAGAGGATACTTAACTATATTGAAAGAAAGGGACTCTTCATGAAAGAAACACCATCCGGATTATGGTATCAGATTTCCAGGGAAGGCGAAGGGGAGAAGCTCAGGGAAAATGACAAGGTCTGGTTTGAATATGAGTGCTCATTGCTTGACGGAACTCTTTGCTATACATCAAAGGATGAAGGCCCGAAACAGATAATACTTGGTCACAGCAATACAGAAGCAGGGCTTTATCAGGGGTTGCTTATGCTCAGGCCGGGTTCCGAAGCGGTTTTTATAATTCCGCCATTTCTGGCACATGGTTTGCGGGGAGATGGTAAAAAAATTCCGCCACGCTCTGTTGTTGTATATAAAGTTAATATCTTGCGGGCTCAATAAAATAATTGTTAACTGCGTTTTTTAAAGAGTTAATTATAAATGTATTATGACCATGTCAAAAGTATTCAAATCATTATCGCTGTTCATCATTGCACTCTTTACTCTTTCATCCTGCCTTAAGACTGATGAAAAAAACTACGAGGCTAACGAACAATCAAACATTAATAATTATCTAAGTGCAAACCCGACTTTGCTATTTGAGCAAAAGGAAAGCGGGCTGTATTATTTCCAGGAAACTGCCGGTTCAGGTGACGTGATCGGAGCGAACGATACCGCCTACGTCAGTTATTCCGGCGAGTTCCTCAACGGGTATCAATTTGACTCCACTACCGGAACTGACACATACAAGGTTCTCATGGGCTCCCAATCTGTAATTCCAGGGTTTGAAGAGGCAATATCGTATATGAGGGAAGGTGGCAAATCGATTTGCATCGTACCGTCAAAACTTGCTTACGGAAGATATGGATATCAGCCGTACATACCCGGCTATACACCATTGGTTTTCGAGATCAGCCTTAAAAAAATCGGAAGGGCGACACAGTAATCAATATTGGAAGAATCTGCATGTCAAAGAGAATGTTAAGGCTCGTTACCGTTCCTGTTCTGGCAATGCTTCTTACGTCGTGTGCGAAGGTGGATGACAGGGAGCTCGAGGCCGCTGAACAGTCAAATATCAGTAATTTCCTGGGGTCCAATCCTGACCTTCATTTCCAGCAGAAAGAAAGCGGATTGTACTATTATGAAATGACAATCGGAACCGGCGAAGCTCCGGCTGTTCATGATACTGTTTGTGTGGTGTATACAGGAAAATTCCTCAATGGATATACTTTCGACTATAATGAAGGAATTGATACATTCAATTTCCCATTAGGTGAAAAAGCAGTGATCCGGGGATTCGATGAAACAGTTTCTTACATGAAAACCGGCGGAAGATCCTTATGCATCATACCGTCGAAACTTGCCTACGGGAGCACAGGCCTTTATCCGTATGTAAAAGGATATACACCGCTTCTCTATGAGGCAAAGCTTGTCAGAATAATCAGGGCTGCGCGTTAATTATCACTGAAGGACAAAAACAACAAGCCTGTCATCCAGATCAGGCTTTTTGTTTTTCCATTCACCGATTGTCATCGTTCTGATGCTTTCTGACGGGAGTGTGATGTTTTCGGCAATGCACAGCCTGGTTTCATTCTGGCAAGAAGAAACCAGCGTTTCATACATCCTCTGCGCCCTGTATGGTGTCTCCATGAAGATCTGTGTCACGCCTTTCGAGGAATTTTTTTCAAGCTCCTTTATTTTCGCAACAAGCTCCTGGTTTTTGACAGGCAGGTAACCGTTGAAGGTAAAATTCTGCCCGTTCAGACCCGATGAGATCAGGGCAAGGATTATAGCGGAAGGGCCGGAAAGGGGAACTACTTTTATCCCCTTCCTGTGTGCCATGGCTACAATGAGTGATCCCGGATCGGCTATGCAGGGCAATCCCGCTTCACTCAATATGCCCATGTCGTTGCCGCTGTCAATTGCGTCAAGATAATGAGCATATTCAGGATCGGAGGTATGCTCGCTCAGCTCCAGGAATAAAGAGTCGTCTATCGGGAATTGCCTGTCGATAAGGCGCAGGAACCTCCTGGCGCTTCTCAGATCCTCGACAATGAAATGACGCAGCTTCCTGACAAGCTCAAGAACTCCATCGGGCAGGACTTTCCGGTAATCATCATCACCCAGGGTAACCGGGATAAGATATAATGTTCCTTTCACCTGTTTTTTTTATTCAAAGATACGAATATCCCGATCTGCAGGAAGAACCAGCTGCAGGTGTTGGCTGTTATATTTTTTTGAAGTAGGTTTGTCTTAGAAATTTTCATAAAAGTGAAAATAACCTTCCTGGGAACCGGCACTTCACAGGGTGTTCCGGTTATAGCATGTGAATGCAATACTTGTTTATCAGAAGATCAGCATGATAAGAGGCTGAGAACTTCGATTCTTGTTGAAACGGAAAAGACAACACTTCTCATCGATGCCGGTCCCGATTTCAGGCAGCAGATGCTCCGCGAACATGTTATGAAGCTCGATTCGATCCTTCTGACCCATGAGCATAAAGATCATATCGCCGGACTGGACGACGTCAGGGCCTTCAATTACAAAAGCCAGGACGCAGTCGACATCTGGGCTGAGGAACGTGTTCAGAAAGCTATTAAAAAGGAATACTCATATGTATTCTCGGAACACCAGTACCCCGGTATACCCAAAATGAGGCTCAACGACATTCCTGAACAGGGATTCTTCATAAACGATATCAATATCCTGCCAATCAGGGTATTCCATTTCAAGCTGCCTGTGTATGGGTTCAGATTCGGCGAATTTGCCTATATAACCGATGCAGATTATATACCTGAACAAAGCAAAGAGAAGCTCTTTGGTGTTAAATACCTTGTCCTGAATGCCCTGAGAAAAGAGAAGCATGTATCGCATTTTTCGCTGAGGGAAGCAATCGACATCATTAGAGAAATTTCACCCAAGAAAGCTTTTTTAACCCATATCAGTCACCAGATGGGACTCCATGCAGAAGTTTCTGCTGAGCTTCCTTCCGGGATTGTGCTTGCATATGACGGGCTTGAATTCAGGTGTGAAGATTAGCCTTACCTTTTTCTTTTGTAGGTGGAATTAAGCTTTTTCTGGTAGCCGTTCGAGAAGAAGTAGCGGTTCCTGCCCAGCTGTTCCGTATTTACATGCGAAGCCTTTTTCCGTTTCTGATAGTATGTGTTTTTTCTCGACGAAGCACAGGAAGAGGCCACAGCAACCAATAAAAGGATAAAAAAGATTTTAAGTATTTTCCTTGCTCTTGGCATCACAGGTCAGGTTCTGATTCCGAAAGTACTAAAAATATTTTTATAAAAGAAAAGTTCATCACCGATCTGGCAAAAAACATCACCGGACGAGCAAAAAATATCCTTAATTGCAGAAAAAAGATTATTTTTCATCAAAGCATGTTTTTCTATTGCTTTGATTTAATTTGCATAAGATATTCCGGCGATTGCCGTTTAAAGTAAACTTCTATTCATCCTGATCTTATGAAACATTACCGGAAAAGAATCCAGGCTGTCTGCCTGTTGCTCTTTCTGCCATTAATATATCTTAATTCTCAGGTACTTACAGGCATCGAAATACAGGGCACAGGGATGACTGTGGGCAAACTTATTGTCAATGACAGCTCAGTCCTAAGCATTGCCAGGAACCGGCCTTTTTTCAGCTTTAACATTAACGACAGGATATTTTTTTCATCAGAATCTGCCGCTGTCAAAAATGATGAAGGGATGGCTCAGTCGTTCGGTGTCGTGAAAGTCATGAGTTCATTCAAAAACCTGCCTGCCACAGCTCTTCATTCAGAGATCTCATTTGAGAACACGGGAACAGACACTGTTTCCGTGAGTAATGTTGTTCCTTTCGGATTCGATTCGACTTCATGCATACACATTACAGGAAAGGGGCCGTGGGACCTTGCAAGAGCCTGGCTCTATCGTCCGGGATACAGGCCTGTCCGAGTCATCCTGCCCGACAATGCCTGGGAAATGGGCTACACCTCCTTTGCAGCAAACGCGAATACTTCAGTTTGTGCCATTGCAAGGAGATCAAAGATCCTTAACGGGGCACAGCGGCAGAGATACGAGACAAAGCTGCCTCCCGGGGGCAAGGTTATCTATAACATGTATGCTGAAACTTTCAGCGGCGACTGGCAGAACGGAATGAGGCTGATGTTCAGGGACAGGTATCTGCATGATCTAGAGAATTTTAACAATACTTTGTATGAAAGGGATGATCTGAAATGGATAAAGGAAGCTTACCTTATAATCCTTGAAATGGCATGGGACAGGGAATTCTACGACAGGACCACCGGAAAATACAATTTCCCGGATTTTCTCAAGCGGACATCGGCCCAGTTCGGGAAGCTCGATATCTTCTGCTTATGGCCCACCTGGCCACGACTGGGACTCGACCAGCGAAACCAGTGGGACCTCTACCGGGACCTTCCCGGGGGAATCAGGCAACTTTCAGCCTTTGTAAAGCTTTCCCAGCAAACAGGTACAAAATTTTTTATCGAATATAATCCCTGGGATAAAAGCACCAGGGCTGAGGATCATTTAAAAGGGATGGCAGAGATCATCGCCCGGACCGGTTCTGATGGAGTAGTGCTGGACACGCAGGGGGCTTCAAGCGGTGAATTGCAGGCAGCAGCCGACAGTGTGCGAAAAGGAGTGATAATGTACTCCGAGGGCATGGCTGTGACAAAAGATATGCCCGGAATTATTTCCGGAAGGGTCCACAATGCAATTTATTACAGCCCCGAGCTCAACCTTAACAAGCTCATCAAGCCTGATTTTGCAATATTCAGGGTTTGTGACGTTGGTGAAGATCTGATACACAGGGAGCTGGCAATTGCATTCTTCAACGGGTATGGGGTGGAACTGAATATGTCGAGGCCCGGAGGCAGGGATGATGATTACAGGGATGACATGAATTATCTCGCAAAGACCACTATGATACTGCGTCAGAATAATGATGCATTTCTTGATAATGACTGGACACCTCTCATACCGACCATAAAGGATGAAGTATTTGTGAACAGTTGGAATTCGGGCGACAAAACTGTTTACACAGTGCTCAATATGAGGCCTGAAGGTTATGATGGAAAGCTTTTCAGAACAGCGGAGAAAGCCGGGAGACACTGGGTTTCATTGTGGAATCATTCTGAAATAACACCGGTTAAGGAGAAGGGAGATATTTTCATTACATCACGGGCTGATGGCTGGCACGCTTCATACAAGGGCACCAGGAGGGAAGCGTCGGTGGATTGCCTGGCTGAATTGCCCGAACTTATCAAAGCTGCAATCATCGGCGATACACTTAAAGTAAGCAATACCGGTTCCGGCAGGCTGCTTTTGTGGAAAGGCGATCCTTCATATCAGATTCAGCCAAAGGAGCTCAGGATTGTTAATGATACGGCCATCTCACTCAGGGACATATTCGGCATTTATGAAGGTAAGATAGTGCTGCAGCTCATCGAAGACAAAGTACTTAAGGACGAAAGAATACTGAATGCAGAAGGAGGGAAGCCATGGAAAATAAGCCGGATATCCCTGACAGCAGGTGCATCATCGATCCCGGAAGGAATGGTTCTGGTTCCAGGAGCAAAATTCTCATACAAAGTGACTCCACAGGATGAGTTTATCCCATATCCGGATGTAAATGGGAAAAGCATGAGCATTGATACTTTCCTTATCGACAGATTTCCTGTAACAAATGAGCAGTATTATGAATTCCTTACAGCTTCAGGCTACCGGCCTGCTGACACAGCAAGGTTCCTGCGGCACTGGGTTTCCGGCATTTTCAAGCAGGGACAGGAAAAATATCCTGTTGTGAACCTCAGTTATGAGGATATGACGGCCTATGCCAGATGGGCCGGCAAGAGATTGCCAACTGAAGCTGAGTGGCAGCTTGCTGCCCAGGGCACCGACAGCCGCCTATGGCCCTGGGGAAATGAATTTCATGGCGCATTGTGCAATAATTCATTCGGCCGGTCGACACCGGTGGATGCTTTTTCCAAAGGGCAGAGCCCTTATGGAGTTATGGATATGGTGGGAAATGTCTGGCAGATGACCGCCGATATGTATTTCAACGGGATAAATTACATGTCAATTATCCGTGGGGGAAGCTACTATAAGCCGGAATCGAGCTGGTGGTACGTGCAGGGAGGCCCGCAGCAGCTCGACAAAACCCAGATGCTTCTTATGGTGTCGCCAGGATTTGACCGGAGCTCTACCGTGGGCTTCAGGTGCGTGAAGGATATTGATAAGAAGAACTTTTCAGTAAAGAAATAAGCTGAAATACATTTTAACGCAGTAGGGCGCAAAGAAAACGTCTTCCTTTTGCGTACCCTGCGTTAAAAACAAACAATATTATTGAAGCTTTCGTGCCCCGTCACCGATTTCCGGGAGATAGAAATCCGGAACAAGCCCTGTTTTTTCCGTATATGCTTTTGCCAGCTGCTCCATGAATGACTTCACCTCCTCTTTCTTTACGATGCTTACAGTGCATCCTCCAAAGCCCGCTCCGGTCATCCTGGTACCGATTACACCTTTGAGCTTCCTGCCTTCATAAACGAGTGTGTCCAGTTCCTTCCCGGTGACTTCATAATCTTCCTTAAGTGAATCGTGTGACAGGTTCATCAGCTGTCCGAACCTGGCAATGTCATTTTTCTTGAGGACTTTTACAGCTTCCGTCACTCTTCCATTCTCACTTATCACGTGCCTTGCCCTTCTTCTGACAATCTCATCGGGGATGTTTTCAAGCAAGCCGATCTCATCTGTTGTAATCTCACTCAGGTTCCTTATCGGCTTATACGCCTGAAGGAATTCCACCGCTCTCTCGCATTCGCTTCTCCTTTCATTATATTTTGAATCGGTCAGTCCCCTGCGTTTGTTGGTATTTGTTATCACGAGGGAATACCCGTTAAGTACGACAGGTACATTTTCGTACTTAAGGGTGTCGCAATTGAGGAATATGGCATGATCTTTCTTTCCGAATCCGACAGCGAACTGGTCCATGATGCCGCAGTTCATCCCGACAAACTGGTTCTCCGCCCTCTGGCTCATCTTAACAAGCTCGAGAGTGTCTATACCTGCATTGAAAAAATTATTTACGGCAACTGCTGTTACCATTTCAATGGAAGCTGAAGATGAAAGTCCGGCGCCGTTTGGCACATCACCGTAATACAGCAGCTCCAGTCCTGTTAACTGGACACCTTTTTTTATGAATTCATTGATTACGCCGAGAGGGTAGTTGGTCCATGAAGGCCCCTTGTTTACAAAGAGTCCTTTTATTTCATTTTCAGCATCTTCATCGAAGTTGAGTGTGCTGAATTTTAATTTATTGTCCTTTGTTTTGCGAACTGCCAGGTATGTTCCGTAGTTCAGCGCGCAGGGAAAGACAAAGCCGCCGTTATAGTCAGTATGCTCGCCAATGAGGTTTACCCGTCCGGGTGAAAAAAAAAGCGCAGGGTTGCTGGCCCTGTCGCCGTATTTTTCAAAAAATTTTTCCTTGAAGCTTTTAAGATCCATAATTACACCTTTAACTTTTTTTCTATTTCGTTGATCTGTGTTCTGAAATGCTTATCGGTATCGATAAGGTTGTTGACAGTCTTGCAGGCATGAAGCACCGTTGCATGATCCTTGCCGCCGATATGTGAACCTATGCTGGCAAGAGATGCCTTTGTGAGATTTTTCGAGAAATACATCGAGACCTGTCTTGCCTGGACGATCTCCCTCTTCCTTGTTTTTCCCTGGATAAGCTCGATCGGTATTTTATAATAATCACAGACGATCTTCTGTATATACTCGATGGTGATCTCCCTTCTTGATGTGCTCACCAGTTTCTCGACCATCATTCTTGCCAGGTCGAGAGTTATTTCTTTCCTGTTGAGAGTCGATTGTGCGTAGAGAGAAATCAGCACGGCTTCCAGTTCCCTTATGTTGTTCGAGATATTCAGGGCAAGATATTCGAAAATCTCATCGGGCAATTCAATGCCGTCGTTGTAGGCTTTCTTCTTCAGAATGGCAAGCCTTGTTTCATAATCCGGCCTCTGAAGGTCGGCCTGCAAACCCCATTTGAACCTTGAAAGGAGCCTTTGCTCCATTCCCTGCAGTTCTACAGGAGGTTTGTCGCAGGTAAGTATCAGCTGCTTGCCTGACTGGTGCAGATGATTGAAAATATGGAAGAAAGTATCCTGTGTTTTTTCCTTTCCTGCAAATTCGTGCACGTCATCGAGTATAAGCACATCGATCATCTGGTAAAAGTGAAGGAAATCATTTTTGTTGTTATTCCTCACAGATTCAACAAACTGCGTTTGAAATTTGTTCGCGTTCACATACAGCACGATCTTGTCCGGATGCTTCTCCTTCACCAGGATCCCGATTGCCTGTGCGAGATGTGTTTTGCCGAGACCTGAATCACCATATATCATCAGGGGATTGAATGCGGTGCCGCCTGGATTATTGCCGACTGCTATTCCTGCTGACCTTGCCAGCCTGTTGCATTCGCCTTCAACATAATTATTGAAGTTGTAATCAGGGTTAAGCTTGGGATCATAATGGATCTTCTTGATCCCGGGAATGACAAACGGGTTTTTGATGGAAGGATGTGTAATGTCAAACGGGACCTGAACAGGTTTGTTGTTAAGATCTGTTTTGTTCCTTGAGGGATACCTGACCGTATATGGCTTACCGTCAGAGTAATTTGCATTCTCCATAACGACGTTATACTCCAGCTTCGCACCTGTCCCGATCTCTCTCCTGAGTGTTTTTCGCAGAATATCAATGTATTGCTCTTCAAGATATTCATAGAAAAACGGACTCGGCACCTGAATTGTCAGAATGTTATTCTCCAGCTTCAGCGGTACGATCGGTTCAAACCAGGTCTTATAACTGATGGATGGAATAATATCACGAATAATTTGCAGACAATTATTCCAAACGTCGTTGTGAGACTTATTCATGAAGGTTGGTTTTTTAAAAAAAGTTTTTAAGGGTTGGAATCAAAGCTGATTCACGTAGCAATATTTGTAAAAAAAAAAGTAATAAAAAAAATTTTTTTTGCTTGATTTTATCAGAAAAATTATATGTTTTTAATGGTCAGCAACTTAGCTGAAGCATTTTTTTTGATCATTGTAATGTACTGGATATCAATAATATAAAATTAATGACCTGAGTTTGTCAGTGTATAACAATTCATTATAAACACTTGATCAAAATTCAACATCGGAGCGATAATACTACGACTTTTTTGATGTGGATTTCCGGCTCTTTTTTAAGAGCAAGAGAATCTGAATTTTATGTAATCCTACTGAGATGGTATGTTTTTTCTTCCGAACACCGAAAAATGAACATACCTTTTTGGATTAGCCTTAAGATCATCCAGGAGAACACTTAAATTTTTCAGGCTGGAGTTAAGATTTATGTAAACCGAGTCGTTTGTCAGAAGCTGTCCTGCACTTCCTTTCCCCTTATTCAGATTGTCGATCATGGTTTTTGTCTGTTCCAGGCTTGCCTTAAGTCCTGCAACTGTGCCGTAAATGTCGGCGGCGCTCAGGGTATCCGTTATGTTCTTGAGATTCGAAAATGTGGCATCCATTTTCACCGTATTATCTGAAAGCATTTTCGAGAAATTCCTGAGGCTTTCAAGCGTATTCTTGAGTTCTTCCTGCCGCGAACCTATAATATTGTCAAGACTGCCGGTCATGTTGTTTATATGGGAAAGGGAGGTTCCGAGATTCTTCCTGAACTCAGGATTCATTACCTGGTTCACTGAGCTGATGACTGAATCAATTTCCGTTATCAGGTGAGAGATCTTATCCTTTACAGGAATGAGTTCCGATTCAAGCATGTCGGTGATGTTTGCCGCAACCCGGCCTGGTATTGTATCATCGTATTTGTAGAAACCCGGACCTTCGCCATACACAAACTGCACCTTCATTCCTCCAAGGACGGATACAGGTACGATCTCTGCAACTGTTCCGGCCGGAATCTTAAAATTACGGTCAACGGAAAATGTGACCAGCAGCCTGCCCGATTCGGGAGTGATGAACTTTATCGACTGAACGACACCGACCCTGAAACCGTTAACCTCGACAGGGCTGGATTCAGCAAGCCCGCCTACTTTGTCATAAACGGAGAAGTAAACAGCGTCCTTGTTAAGAAGATTATTCCCCTTGAGAAAATTATACAGCCAGATGAACACAATTATTGTAATAAGAGCAATTACACCGACTTTGACTTCATTGGAGATTTTTTTCATTCTTCTTTTATTTGTTTTTACTCTGGGTAAGGGCTTGTTGTAAAGGTACAATTTCGTTGTTTCTGACGGCAATCACAAATGCATCAGGATAAATATTCTTTATTTCCTTCCTGTATTTAATAGCTTCCTGGTAATCATTGAAACTGCCGCTCGCATACCTGAACCGTCCCTGTGAGGTGATCTCCGCTATATCCTTCAGGCCTTTGAAATTTTCAGGGTTAATCACCGTTTTATCTTTTGAAGATGAAATCTGAACCATGAAAACTGTTTCCACGGGCCGCGTAACAGATGTTGCCAAAGTGGTTGCAGTTATTGTGGTGTCCTTCTCCAGTGTCGTGAGGACAACGCTCCTCCTGTTGATCTCCTCGATGTATTCCTTGCATGCCCTGAAAATTGCTGAAGCGAGGTAGTCCTGACCCAGCTTTGAATTGAGAAATTTTTCCTCTGCAGGGTTGGAAATGAAACCTGTTTCGACAAGCACACTTGGCATCGCTGTATTGAAAAGTACCCAGAAGCCGGCCTGTTTGACACTCCTGTCTTTTCGGTTAAGTTTTTCCGTGAACTGGGTCTGTATCTTATTTGCAAGGTTTAAACTCTGCTTTTGATATTCCTTATGCATCACCATGAACATAATGTATGAATCAGGGGATTTCGGATCGAAACCCTGATACTTTGTTGAATAATCATCCTCGAGCAGCATTACTTCGTTCTCCTTCATTGCAACTGCAAGATTCGCTTCATCTTTCGTTAATCCCATAATGTATGTTTCCGAACCCATCACCGTCTTTGATCCCGTTTTGTTCGTATGGATAGAAATGAAAAGATCCGCATTATTGGAGTTTGCAATCCTGGGTCTTTCATAAAGATCAACCGTACTGTTATCCTTTCGTGTGTATACAATTCTCACATTCGGGACATTCTTTTCGAGATACTCCCCTGTCTTTAGTGCAATAGCCAGGTTGATATCGCTCTCATGGCTGAATGACCCGACTGCTCCCGGGTCCCTTCCGCCATGACCCGCATCAATGACGACAACCCATTGCTTCTGCTGTGCAAATGCAGTATTTGCGCCTGATAAACAAGAAAGAACGAAAAGGATGAAAATGTTTACAATACTATATATATTAATGGCATGCTGTTTGCCGTTTTTACCTTCTGTAGTCATTCAGGTTAAGGTTTTTTAATTAGTTTTGCGCCGTATCCCAAAAGCACAACAACAGTACAAAAATAAATATTAAAGTTGTATTTTTTTACACAAAAGCGGTTACTTGTGTTGTTCCTGATGCTGGCTGGCTTCAGCAGGATCTTTCCGCAGGAAAACAGGGCCGTCCGCGATACTGTTGCCAACGTCCCCGACAGTACCGGGATAACTTTCTCACAGGCATCACCTTCGGACACGCTGATCCCGGGAAATGTTCTTGAATCACAGGTTGTCTATACAGCCCAGGGTTACATAAAAAGAAATATCGTTAATAAGAATGTTGTCCTTGTAGATAATGCCAAAGTGAATTATGGCAATATAGAAATCACAGCCGATTCCATTAGCATTAACATGAATGCAAACACGCTGTTTGCAATAGGGAGGAAAGATACTAGCGGGACTGTGAAAGGCAGCCCGGTCTTCAAGGAAGGTTCCCAGGAAATCCAGGCAACAGATCTCCTCTACAATTTCAGGACAAAGAAAGCCAGGGCTTCCAATATTGAAACAAAACAGGACCAGGGGCTGTTACGAAGCAAGATAACAAAGCTGCTTGAAGACGGAACATCCAATATCGGCGGCAGCACTTATTCGACCTGCGAGGCAGATCCGCCTCATTTTTACATCAACCTTCCGAAAGCCAGGGTTTATCCCGGGAAAAAGCTTGTATCAGGCCCGGGAAATCTCGTTCTTGAAGGCATCCCGCTTCCTCTGTTCCTTCCTTTTGGCTACTTCCCTATAAATACTAAGAAAGCTGCATCAGGTTTGCTGATACCCCGGATAGGACAGGAGAACGCCCGCGGATATAACCTTTCGGACGGAGGTTATTATTTTGCAATCAGTGATTATTTCGATCTTTCATTGAGGGGAAGTGTTTATGCAAACGGTACCTGGATGCTTACGACACAGTCAAATTACAGGAAACTATACAAATACAGCGGCAACTTCTCGTTCAGCTATGCAAATAACGTTTCGGGGCATAAGGGGCTCGATGATTACCAGAAAAATTCAAATTACAGGATAGGATGGACATTTAACCAGGATGCCAAAGCATCACCAGGATCGAGGTTTGCTGCAAGTGTAAACATGAGTTCAAGCGGGTTTGACAGGACAAACAGCTATGTGGTTGCCGAACATGTCACCACACAGCGCCAGTCGAGCGTGAGCTATTCAAAGACATGGGAAGGAACGCCTTTCAATTTCTCGGCAAGCATGAACCATTCCCAGGATGTAAGAAGAAAGACCGTCAACCTGAACCTCCCCAAGGCCAACTTCAACATGAACAGGATCTATCCCCTGAAGAGCAGGAACAATCCGGGACCCGCTAAATGGTGGCAGGAGCTTCAGTTCTCGTATTCAGCCCAGCTCGACAACCGGGTCAGTACATATGATTCACTCCTTTTTAAGAGTGAGGGATGGAACAAGGTGCAGAATGGGTTCAGGCACGAGATACCTGTGAGCCTCCAGATAAGGCCGTTCAAGGATTTTTCAATTTCGCCCTCGCTGACATATACCGGGGTGCTGTATTCAAACAGTATCCAGAAGTTCTACGCAACAGATCCCGAGTCAGGACAGTTTCTTATCGATAAGGAGGGAAAGCCGGTTCTCGTAACCGACACAATAAGGGGGGCTTCATACGGGCAGGCTATCAATCCTACAATAAGTGCCAGTTATAATCCGCAGATGTTCATATACTTCGATTTTCTGAATCCAAGTTCAAGATATCAGACAATAAGAAATGTTATTAAACCATCCGTTTCATTCAGTTTCACTCCGCACTTCAGCGGCTTCAGTTCAAAAATGTACAGGCAGATACAGAATCCGATCTCCTCTGTTTATTCGCCATATTCCATTTATGAGAATGGTATTTTCGGCACTCCTTCAACATCATCCCGGTCAGGAAACGTTTCATTCAGCCTCGTCGACATGCTCGATGCCAAGGTCTTCGACAGGAACGATACCACAGGCAAGCCGAAGAAGGTAAAGATTATCGACAACATCGGGGTGACAACTGCTTACAATATATTTGCCGATTCATTAAAGTGGGCGCCCCTCACATTATCTGCACGGACAACGCTTGTAAATGCCGTAAATATTTCCATGAACGGGAATTTTACCTTTTATGGAGTGAATTCCTCCGGCAGACCGATCGGGACTTTTCTTATTAAGCAGACAGGACAGCTTATGAGACTCAACAATTTCGGAACCAGCCTCGACTTCAGTGTGAGCGAACTTCTGAAAGGGAAAAAAGATAAGAACAAAACGGCAACATCACCAAATGCAACACCGAATGCGCTCACAGGTGGCGTACAGACGGTGAATCCGACTAACTCAAATGACCTTTCACAGGCAAACACAGGAGCCGGAGTGTACGATCAGTTTGGCTATGCTGTTTTTGATGTCCCCTGGACAATGAACGTCAGCTACAGCTTAAGCTATACGAAACCGGGCATAGACAAACCATATATTACCCAGGCGATGACAATGAACGGGAATGTCTCGATCACAAAGAAGATGTCGATGACATATACTTCAGGCTATGATTTCACTCACAATGAGATAACGATGACGCAGATAGGGATCTCCCGTGATCTGCATTGCTGGGAGATGAACTTCAACTGGGTTCCGAACGGCACCATGAAGATGTGGAACTTCACAATAAGGGTAAAGGCATCAGTTCTCGGCGACCTTAAATACGAGAGAAGAAAGGATTTCCACGATACATATTGATCGGATTCCACACATGATAGGGGTTGAAAATTTTCAACCACTACGATCATATTGGGGATTTTAATAAAAAAACGTAGGGGCTGAAAATTTTCAGCCCCTACGACTGAAAATTTTCAGCCCCTACGACATAATGATTGAGTTCGTGTTAATCCTTATTCTCCCACGATCTCGAATTCTATCTCGACCTTCACATCCCTGTGAAGCTTAACGATTGCTTTGTATGTACCTACTTCCTTGATCTGATCTTCGGGAAGGGTGATATTCTTGCGGTCCACATCAAAACCTTTTTCTTTGAGCGCTTCAGCTATCTGGATTGTATTCACCGATCCGAATATCTTACCCGATGTGCTTGTCTTTGCGCCAAGTGTGAGCTTTACGCCATTCATCTTTCCTGCTATCTGCTGGGCTTCAGCTTTGATTTTTTCTTCTTTGTGAGCTTTCTGCCTCAGGTTTTCAGCATGCATTTTTTTGGCTGAAGGAGAGGCTGCAACTGCATAACCTCTTGGAATAAGGTAGTTTCTTCCGTAACCATTCTTTACGGTAACAAGGTCATCTTTCTGGCCAAGTTTGTTAACATCCTGCAATAAAATGATTTCCATAATCAATCCTCCTTATTTTAAAAGGTCAGTAACATAAGGAAGCAATGCAATATGCCTGGCTCTTTTGACGGCCTTTGCCACTTTCCTCTGATATTTCAATGATGTGCCTGTTATTCTTCTGGGAAGAATCTTACCCTGGTCATTCAGGAATTTTTTCAGGAATTCAGGATCCTTGTAATCGATGTATTTTATCCTGTTCTTTTTAAACCTGCAGTATTTTTTCTTTTTGATCTCGACCGTCGGTGGAGTCAAATATCTGATTTCCGATTCGTTCTGTGCCATGGTTTATTCCTCCTTTGCTTTACCTGATTCTTTCTGTTTTCTTTTCTTTTCTGCGTATTCAACGGCGTGCTTTTCCATCCTGAATGTCAAAAACCTGATAATCCTTTCGTCACGACGATACTGGACTTCGAGTTTGTCCACCAGGTCGCCCTTGCCCTTGAATTCAAGCAGGTAATAGAATCCTGTTGATTTTTTCTGGATAGGATAGGCTAGCTTCTTAAGGCCCCAATTCTCTTCATGAACGATCTCACCCTCATTGTCGGTGATGACCTTCTTGAACTTTTGTACCGCTTCCTTCATCTGGTTCTCAGACAAAACGGGAGTTGCAATGAAAACGGTTTCGTACTGGTTAAACATAAATTAATTAATTGTTTAGTGAATAAAAATTAGTCCGCAAAAGTACGATTATTTTGGAATTTGCCAAAAGGTTGAGGGGAAAAAGTGCGCTAAAGTGCGCTAGAGTGCGCTAGAGTGCACTAGAGTATTTAGAGTACTTTAATTCTACCGGACTTTAGTGCACTTTAGGCACCGCTAAAGTGCGCTAGATTGCGCTAGAGTGCACTAGAGTATTTAGAGTACTTTAACTCTACCGGACTTTAGTGCACTTTAGGCACTCTAGGCACTTTAAATACTTTTCCTATATTTGCGTCTATGGAGAGTTTCATTGTTTCTGCACGCAAATACCGTCCTGCCCGCTTCGATACGGTGGTTGGACAGGAATCGATCACAAACACGCTTAAGAGTGCAATACGCAGCAACAAGCTCGCACATGCATACCTATTCTGCGGTCCGCGCGGTGTGGGAAAAACGACATGCGCCAGGATCTTTGCAAAAACAATTAACTGCAGCAACATGACTGCAGATTATGAAGCATGCGATAAGTGCGAATCGTGTCTTTCATTCAACAGCAACAGGTCTTTCAATATACATGAGCTCGACGCCGCATCGAACAACAAGGTCGAGGATATAAGGAGCCTGAACGACCAGGTGAGGATCCCACCACAGACGGGCAAATACAGCATCTACATCATCGATGAGGTTCACATGCTCACATCGCAGGCTTTCAATGCTTTCCTTAAAACACTCGAGGAGCCGCCGGCACATGCCATATTCATCCTGGCAACAACCGAGAAGCACAAGATCATACCTACCATACTCTCGCGTTGCCAGATCTTTGACTTCAACCGCATCCGTCTTGAAGATATTGTCTCCAGGCTCATGTTCGTCGCAAAGAATGAAGGCATAACTGCGGATGAAGAAGCTCTCCATGTGATTGCCCAAAAAGCCGACGGGGCAATGCGCGATGCTCTCTCTATATTCGACCAGATCGCCAGTCTAACGGGGAAAATCATTACTTACAAGGATGTAATCGAAAACCTCAATGTGCTCGATTACGAATATTATTTCCGGACAGTTGATGCAGCGCTTGCCGGTGATGCTTCATCGACCCTCCTCACATTCAATGAGGTGCTGGAGAACGGATTCGATGGCCATAATTTTATCGCGGGACTGAACAGTCATTTTCGTGACCTGCTTGTCAGCAAGGATGAATCAACCCTGAAGCTCCTTGAAGCAACGCCTTCTGTAAAACAGAGATACATACAGCAAACTGCAAAGTGCCCTGCCGATTTCCTCTTCAGGGCGCTGGAAACGGGAAACACGTGTGACCTCAATTACAAAACCAGTAAAAACCCGAGGCTTCATGTGGAAATAGCGCTGATAAAACTGTGCCGCCTCCTCAACGGGAACGATGCAGAAAAAAAAAAGCCTGAACAGTTAGAAAGTGCAAACGGTGTTACCTTAAAAACACCGCCAAAAACGGATGAGCCCAGGCCGGTAATTGAAAAGAAAATTTCTGATCATCCTGTAAATCATCAGCCTGTCATCGATAAACCATCAAAGTCCTTTTCCATCAGGGACCTGCTATCGGATTCAGGCAGCCCGAAAGCCAAACAGGAGCAGCCTGCGGAGAAGATTCATGAAGATAACAGCAACAAGGCAGAGTTCACTTCTGAGAGCTTCGAAGAAGCCTGGAATGAATTCATTCTCCAGGTCGGTGCAGACGGGCCCAGGATTGTGAGCATGTTCAAAACGATAAAACCCGAATTCGAGAACGGCAATACTCTTAAAATCCACCTGAGCAACGCAACACAGAAAGATACTTTCGTAGCTAACTATAAGCCGCGGCTCATGAACTTTCTCTCAAATAAGTTTATTCTCAGGGACCTTGAAATTGAAACAGAGGTTGAAATGACTGAATCGGGCAACCTGCTTTACACCGATAGCCAGAAGGAGGAATACCTGCTAAATAAATATCCAAACCTTAAGGAACTTAAGAAAAATTTAAATCTAGATATCCCCTGACTATTCCTCCAGCAATACTTCACTTATCTGGATCTGTGGTTCAATATCCGTGAAATTGGGAATATCAGCCATCAGGTTCCCTGCTTTTGAGAATGCTGTCTGGAATTTTTCCAGTGAATCGAAGTACATATTCCCCATGGCAAAATAAGGTGCAGGAGAGTTCGGTACCATTCCTGCGAGTCCTTTCTCAACTGAGACAGCTTTCATAAAATCTCCCATCGACTCCTTTACCAGGTTCATGTGCTTATTGCAGTAATAATCCATATTGAAGGATTTTTCCTCAGAAAACGGATACATTACTGTTACTTTAATCATTCCCTTTTTCATAAATAGGCAGTATTAATGAGTGAATATTTAATCAAAGTTAAGAAAGAAATACATGCAAGTCAATTAATAATGAATAACATAGGACTGAAATTTGAAAATTGAAAGACTATATTGGAATGGCAGGTTTTTAGCCCGGAATTCATTAATTTTGTGTAAGAATATTGAAACTATCCCATAATTGATAAATGTCAACTCTGGAATTAATAAATATCAATATAAACTAAAACTATTATTATGCTAAGCAAAAAAATCGAAGATATCTGCAACAGGCAGGTGGAGCGCGAAGGTTATTCATCCAACCTTTACCTGGCAATGGCTTCATGGGCCGAAACCAACGGCCTTGCAGGAATTGCTGCATGGCTTTATGTGCAGGCAGATGAGGAAAGGATACACATGCTCAAGTTCATAAAGTACATCAATGAAAGAGGCGGAAAAGCAGTGATGCCTGCATTGAAGCAGCCGCCAGTGGACTATAAAGGCGTTCGGGAAATGTTTGAGGAAGTGCTGAAGCACGAAGAATTTGTAACCTCAAGCATCAACGAGATCGTTGCACTCACACTGGAAGAGAAAGATTACAACACCCATAATTTTCTCCTGTGGTTTGTAATGGAACAGGTGGAAGAAGAGGCATCCGCACGCGCGATCCTTGATAAGCTGCGCCTTGTCGGCACCCATAATATGTACGAGTTTGACAGGGATATAATGTCACTCCGCGGACCAGCATCGGGCGGTGGTTCTGCTGCATGAAGAAAACTTTTCTGATATCCGCTTTTCTTACCTGCACTGCGATCGGGTCCTCGGGACAGGAATTCATTCACAACTCCTCAGTTACAGGGATTTGTTATGCGGGTACTAAAGTCAGAAGAGAATATACTCCGCCTCCCTCTGCTTTTTTTACAAAAAGTTCGAAAAGCGGAGGGAATATCACCGTGTATTACACAGGGTTTGGTGCAGCTGCAAAAACAGCTTTCGAATATGCTGTTTCGATCCTGGAATCAGTCCTTCCGGCTGATACAAAGCTTACAATTTCAGCATCATGGGAAAGATTGTCAGGCGGCGGCGTGCTTGCAAACACATCCATTACTGGATATGCTGCAGGCTGGGGCATTAATGCGCTGAACCCTCTCGCATATTACCCGATTGCCCTGGCTGAGAAAATCTCAGGCTCAGACATGAATGCCCCACAGGAAGCGGATCTGTTCATGAAGGTGAACAGCACCGTGAACTGGTATCTTGGAACAGATGGCAAAACACCTGTAACACAGTACGATCTCGTTACAGTTGCAATACATGAAATATGTCACGGGCTTGGATTTTTCGACAGCATGAACTCTGATGGCTCATCAGGGTATTATGGACTGGGATCGTTGCCGGTTGTTTACGATGGTTTTGTTGAAAATGCTTCCGGTCAGAAACTGATCGATACCCTCATATTTAAAAACAATTCCGCTGCTCTTTATCAGCAGCTTACAGCCGACAAGCTTTATTTCAACGGGCCCCTGGTGAAAAGCGCTAATCAGGGTTTCAGGATAAAGCTGTATTGTCCTCCAAAATGGGATAGCGGATCCAGTGTTTCCCATGTTGACGAGTCCCTTCATGATGAGAACGGGAAAAGCTTGCTGATGAGTCCCTATCTTGATCTCGGCGAAGCCATTCATAACCCGGGTAAGCTCACCCTGGCAGTTCTCGGCGACCTGGGATGGGTGAACACGAGGATAATCCACAGAGCTGCAGGAGATACCGAGGATGCACAACGCGAAGTAACTCTTAATGTCAGTATCAAATCCGATACAACTTATAATCAGGACAGGGTTGCGGTTGTTTTTTCATTCGATAGTTTTAAAACTTCCGATACGCTGTATATGATTCCGTCAGGAACACCTCATCAGTATAAAACAACGGTCGGGATACCCGCGTACAACAGTGACCTTCAATATTATTTCTTCACTGAGGATATATTCCACCGTGTTTACAGGGCGCCGTCACTATACGATGCTATGAGATTCAGCTCATACATCGGGACCGATACTGTTAGACCCATTATTGAGCATGCTCCCGTGACATACTGCCTCGAGACAACAGACAGCCTGAAATTCAACACCCTTGCTGCAGACAACATCGGAATTGATTCAGTCTACATTGAATACAAAGTAAATACCGGCAATTCACATTATCTCTCTCTTGCCATGAAAGGAGAGGAAAGCTACTCGGCAGCCCTGGATCTAAAAAAGCTGAACGTTGCAGGAGGTGATTCGGTCAGGTACAGGATAGTGGCGGTCGATTCGGCGCACAATGCCAATATTACCATGCTTCCGGATAAGGATTTTTATGTTTTACCGGTTGAGAAAATTGAATCGGTTGTCGATAGCTATTCAACGGATTTTTCCGGTGCTGCGGCTGATTTTTTCAATATGGGCTTCAATATAAGCAAGCCTGAAGGGTTTACGGCAAGCGGTCTTCATACAATTCATCCATATGAGAGCCCTGAGACTGAAAACGGGAGTATCGATTATATGGCATTGCTGAGACATCCTGTCAGGTTCAGCGCTTCCGGACTGCTTATTACTTTCAGGGAAATAGTTCTTGTGGAGCCGGGTGAGACAGGTTCTGTCTATGGTTCACCTGATTTTTATGATTATGTGATCGTGGAAGGTTCGCCTGATTACGGGAAAACATGGCTGCCCCTTGCTGACGGGTACGATTCAAGATATGATAAGTCGTGGGAGGACGCATATAATTCAAACATTCCTGACATTAATTCGCTGACTGCGGGAAATGAATCCATGCTGAAGATCCACCGTGTTTACTATAAACCTTCCGATAAAATAAAACCCGGCGATACAGTTCTTATCAGGTTCAGGTTATATTCTGACCCTTTTGCCAATGGATGGGGCTGGCTCATCGAGGACCTCAAAATAAATGCACTCATAAATTCAGTTGAATCAAATGGTCAATCCCAGGTCAGAGCTTATCCGAATCCCGGCAATGGCGTTATAAGACTAACGGGGGACAATGATATCAATAATAGTAAATCATTGATGTACAGTGTTTACGGCCTCGATGGTTCTGTTCACCTGGTCAATCATCCTTATGATGGCAGCGGCATAATCGATATTTCATCCCTCGAAACGGGGATGTACCTGGTAGTGCTTCAGAAAGGGAACAGGAAGATTGTCATCCGGTATACTCTGATAAGGTGACAAAAGAGCTGAAAAACTTCTAAAACATTGAACTCAGCCTCTTTGGCGGGGTTTTTGTATTAACCAGCCTTTAACGGTTCATTGTCACAAAAAAAGCTAATTTTGCAGGATATTTTTTCAAAAGTAAAAGAGATTTAAAATGAGCATCATAAACAGTCTCCTGGGAGTTTTTCTCGGGAACAAATATGAAAGGGATATTAAGGAGATCAACCCCTATGTTGAAAAGATCCATGAGGAATATGGAAAGCTCCAGTCCCTGTCGAACGATGAACTCAGGAACAGGAGCGAAGAGCTCAGAAAAGAGATACTGGGTGGCATCGCAGAGCTTGAGAATGAAGTGAGGGATCTCAAAAACAAAGCAGAGAAGGAAGAAGATGTTGACAAGAAGGAAGATCTATATAACCAGGTTGACAAGGTTGAAAAGCTGATAAATGACAGGATTGAGGAAGAACTCGACAAGGCTGTTCCAAGGGCTTTTGCCATTGTAAAGGAAACTGCCAGGCGTTTCAAGGAGAACAGTGTGCTGGAGGTAACCGCTAAACAATATGACCGCGATCTGGCCGCTACCCGGGAAAGCATCAGGATAGAAGGTGATAAGGCTCTCTGGTCAAACAAATGGATGGCCGGAGGGAATGAGATCACCTGGGATATGGTCCACTATGACGTTCAGCTGATCGGTGGTGTGGCTCTGCATAAGGGAAGGATCGCCGAGATGGCCACAGGTGAAGGAAAAACAGTTGTGGCAACCTTGCCAGTATTTCTGAACGCCCTTGCCGGAAGAGGAGTGCATATTGTTACAGTCAACGATTATCTTTCAAAACGTGACTCAGAGTGGATGGGGCCCATGTATGAATTTCACGGCCTCTCCGTCGACTGCATCGACAAGCACCAGCCTAACTCTGCAGAAAGACGCAAGGCGTACAATGCTGACATAACATTCGGGACAAACAATGAATTCGGTTTCGACTACCTCCGCGACAACATGGCAATCAACCCCGAGGACCTTGTCCAGAGGAAGCATCATTATGCAATTGTTGACGAGGTTGACTCGGTTCTTATCGACGATGCAAGAACACCTCTTATTATATCTGGTCCGACAGCCAAAGGTGAAAACCAGCAATTTGACGAGCTCAAGCCAAAAGTTGAAAAACTTGTTGCAGCACAAAGGAAGCTTGTAACACAGATACTTGCCGATGCAAAAAGACTGATATCGGAGGGTAAAAATGATGAAGGCGGATTGCTTCTCCTGAGGGCATTCAAAGGCTTGCCAAAGAACAATGCGCTTATTAAATTCCTCAGTGAGGAAGGAAACAAGTCGCTGCTGCTGAAAACTGAAAACCAGTACATGCAGAACAACAGCAAGGAGATGTATAAGGTTACGGATGAGCTTTATTTCATCATTGACGAAAAAGCGAATACGATCGAGCTGACAGAGAAAGGAATTGACCTTATCTCCACATCAGTCGAAGATGCCGCTTTCTTTGTCCTTCCCGATGTGGGCTCAAAAATTGCCGACCTGGAGAAAATGGATCTCCCTGAGCGTGATAAGCTTAATAAGAAAGACGAGCTGCTGCAGGATTATTCTGTTAAATCAGAACGTGTGCACACAATGACACAGCTTCTGAAAGCATATACTCTTTTTGATTTGGATGTCGAATATGTTGTTCTCGATAATAAGGTGAAGATTGTCGATGAACAGACAGGACGTATCCTTGAAGGAAGAAGATATTCAGATGGCCTGCACCAGGCTATTGAAGCAAAGGAAAACGTCAAGGTTGAAGCTGCCACGCAGACCTATGCGACAATCACCTTGCAGAACTATTTCAGAATGTACCATAAGCTTGCGGGTATGACCGGTACAGCAGAGACGGAGGCGGGTGAGTTCTGGAATATCTACAAGCTTGATGTTGTTGTAATTCCGACGAATAAACCGGTCGTCAGGGGGGACCGTGAGGACCTCGTTTATAAGACAAAGCGAGAGAAGTACAATGCTGTCATCGATGAGATCTCCGAGCTTTACCGCAAGGGCAGACCGGTGCTGGTGGGTACGACATCGGTTGAAATATCGGAGTTGCTCAGCCGCATGCTCAAGATGAAAGGTCTTAAGCACAATGTGCTGAATGCAAAGCTGCACCAGCGTGAAGCTGAGATTGTCGCCGAGGCAGGAAAGACAGGTACCATTACTATTGCCACTAACATGGCCGGAAGGGGTACAGACATAAAGCTTACTGAAGAGGTGAAAAGGGCCGGAGGTCTTGCTATCATCGGTACAGAAAGACATGAATCCCGCAGGGTCGACCGCCAGCTGAGGGGACGTTCGGGAAGGCAGGGGGACCCGGGCACATCGCAGTTCTTTGTTTCACTTGAGGACGAACTGATGAGGCTTTTCGGCTCCGACAGGATCGCCGGGATCATGGACAAGCTGGGTCTCAAGGAAGGTGAGATGATCCAGCACCCGATGATCACCAAATCAATCGAACGTGCACAGAAGAAAGTCGAGGAAAACAACTTCGGCATCAGGAAAAGGCTCCTCGAGTATGACGATGTGATGAATTCTCAAAGAGAAGTAATCTATAAGAAGAGACGTCATGCCCTGCTCGGCGAACGCCTGAGTGTCGATATAGCCAACATGATGTTTGATGTTACTGAAAACCTGGTAAATACATATCAGTCTGACGGGGATTATGAAGGCTTTGATTTCGAGCTCATACGCTCATTCTCGATGGAATCACCTGTAAATGAGGATGAATTCAAAAGAGACAATTCTGCGACAATTACAGATAATGTTTACTCAAAAGTTCTTGAGGCATACAAGAGGAAAGTGGAAGCAATATCCACACAGGCCTATCCGGTACTGAAGGATGTTTATGACAGGATGTCGCATGTTTACGAGAATGTTGTTGTGCCTATAACTGATGGAGCGAGGGTGTTCCAGGTTGTTACCAACCTTAAGGCAACAGCTGAATCTGAAGGCGTGGAGCTTGCCCGTTCTTACGAGAAGACAGTTGTACTGGCAACAATAGACGATGCATGGAAAGAACATCTTAGGGAAATGGACGAGCTGAAACAGTCAGTTCAGAATGCTACTTACGAACAGAAAGATCCGCTGCTCATATATAAGTTCGAATCATTCGAGCTTTTCAGGACGATGATCAACAAGGTCAACAAGGATGTTGTCAGCACTCTTATGAAGGGCCACATCCCGACACAGGATCCGGAGCAGGTGAAGGAAGCACAGCGCCGCAGGCAGGTAGACATGAGCCGCATGAAAACATCCAGGAGCGACGGCATGCCACAGACAAGCGCAAGCGGGGGCGGGGACAAGGACCAGAAAGCAGGGCCTGTTCATGTTGAAAAGAAAGTAGGCCGTAATGATCCCTGTCCATGTGGAAGCGGAAAGAAATACAAGCAGTGTCACGGGGCACAGCAGAGTACGCCGGCGAAAGCTTGAGCGTAAAGCGTAAAGCGTAGAGAAGCATGAGTGATGGCATTTTGTAAAATTTGCATAAATGAAGAAAGCCGGTAAAAAATACCGGCTTTCAAACCAAACCATCTTAACCTAAACCAACCTAGTAACCTGGATTCTGAATGGCTGCTTTTTCATCTGCAGTAAGGGCTCTTCCCTCTGAATTATAAATTGCATCAAGGAAAGTCTGCGGTAGCGGGCGGAGGTAATGTTTTTCCTGGATAGCCGCTACGGCTCCCTCGTTGTAAGTCCTCGCGCGGGTTAAGAGCGTTTTGGTACGCGCAAGATCTTCCCAGCGGAAAAGTTCGCCGTAGAGCTCACGTGAACGCTCATTTAGCAGAAAGCACATCATCCTGTTGTAATCGCCTGAAATGCCTAGTTTTGTTATGATGGCCTCGTCTACAGCAGGAAGGCTTGCCGGGGTGATCCCGGAGGTAATGTCCGTAGCAGCGGTTGTTACAGGAATATCAAGCGATTCGTAGTATGAATTTGAATTGCAGTATGAATTTATCAAAACACTGTTTGCATTCAGCGGTGCATTTGAATTGGTAAGAACAGCTGCGCCTCCATCCCTGTATGCAGACCTGTCTTCACCGGCCTTGAACTGCGCACGTGAACGAACAATATTCATGACCGCTATAGCCTCAGCATATTTATTCTGACGGATAAGGGCCTCGGCTTTAATGAGATATGTTTCAGCGACCCTCGCAAATATTCCATCGCGGCGACCGGCAGTGGCTGCTACGGCGATCCTGGACCCGTCCAACCATTTGCTGAGCGACGGGAACCTGCTGACATTACCCGGCAGGCTCAGGTAACCACTTCCATTGGCAAGATAACGGGGATAAGTATGAGGTGTAGGCTTACCGGATACAGGGTTGTTGAAATAGACCCCGGTGTGCGTACTTTTCACCAGGGGAGTTCCTCCACTGGCAGGATTGGTAAACCTGGTGTCTCCTTTTTTATTGATAATATAGATCAATCCCAGGTTGCCCTGTGCATACGTTACAGCCTTGCCCGTATTCGGATCTGTTCCGTTAAGCTGCGCAAGGTTTGAAATATTGTTAAGGTTTGCCTTTGTTTTAAAGCTTTTCCAGAAGCGTGAATCGTTCTCCATGTCGAAAACACTGTAAGCATACTCATTTGTTCTGCACCTCTGGTACTCGCGTCCTCCTGCTATATCGCGCACAAAACCTGTAAGCGTTTGATATACAGAAAGGAATAGAAGATGATTGTAGTTTCCATTCCCATCGGCGGCGATGGTGGTCGTACTTGAGAACTGTGCTGCAAAAATCACCTCAGGCAATTTTTCATTTGCGCCATCAGGCCCGGTGAACGCGAAAATATCGGAAAAATTTGGAGCGAGCGCGTGGTGGGCAATGACCCCGTCTGCAAGTGTTATTATCTCCGCAAGGTCTGCCGTTTTGAACGAAGAGTTCCAGTCGTCGTTTATTTCGGAACACCTGTAAAGAAGAGCCTTTGCCAGGAAATGTGCTGCCACATCCTTGTAAAGCTTTCCCTCTGCTGATTCGGCATCAGGAAGCCCTGCGTATGCCGTCCTGAAATCTTCTATGATCTGGTTGACGCACTCTTGTTTCGTTGCGCGCACAAAATACCTGTCAACGCCTGTGGATGGCTGCAGTTTCAGCACAACCGGCCCGTACTGTTGCACAAGCCTGAAATATGAGAATGCACGAAGGAATGATGCCTCGGCTTTGTACAATTTGTTTCTATCGGCATCCTTTATGACTGCATCGACATTTGCAAGAAGGATGTTGGCATCGCTGATGGCCTTGTACATCATGTCCCATATCTCATAGGTCTTTGTAACATTGGAGGTCGGAACATTGGGAACTTCGGAACCCAGGTTGGAGTTATAATCGTTCCATGTTTGCTGAGCCTGGTCGCCTCCTACAATGAATTCATCGGTACCGCACTGGTTGGTGGAAACTGACTGCTCCCTGCTCATGAAGAAAATCCTGTACTGGTTGTACAGTGCATCGGCGAGGTCGGCAATACCCTCGGGAGTTTTAAAATAATCGGTGTTTCTCTGGGTCTTAAGCTCTTCGTCCAGAAAATCCTTTTTGCATGAGCTGATACCTGACAGAAGCAGGATTATTGCCCAAAGCGCTAATATGTTTTTTACAGACTTATTCATATCGTGTATTTTCTTTTACGGTTAAAAAAATCAATCAATACTTTCTCAGAATCCCACGTTGACACCGAATACATACCCGCGGTTAAAATAGAGAGTGTTATACTCAGAATCCCTGAAATTATTCCTGGACCAGAGCATACCGGCATTCTGTACCTGTGCAAAGACCCTCATACTGTTAATCTTTACCTTGCTTAGCAGGCTCATGGGCAATTGGTATCCCAGGGATATGTTCCTGATCTTGATCCAGGAATCATCTTTATAATATGTACCTGCATAAGTATCACCACCTGCTTCGCTCATAAAGGGCCTCTGGTATTCGGCGCCGGTATTATCGGGAGTCCAGTAATCGAGCTTGCGCTGGTCACCGTACATTCCTGTAAGAGCTTCACCTACGCCTGAAATATATTTGAGGCGCCCTGTCAGAAATGTGGACAGCTCGATTCCTTTGTAACTAAAAGTATTTGTCAGACCTACTGTCCAGCGGGGACGCGTGTTGCCAATGATAACCCTGTCGTAGTTGGCGTCGATACGATAGTCACCGTTCTGGTCTTTGATCTTAATTTTTCCCGGCGCAAACTGGGACCCGTTCGCATTGAAAAGAGCCATCTCTTCATTGTCTGCAGGAGTATCCTGCCAGATGCCTATCTTTTCATAGTTATATATAACATCTATCGGTTCGCCAATGAACCAGGTATTTGCAACCATATCCTCCTTGCCATTCATCAGCGATTCTATCTGGTCCTTTTGCCATGCTGCAGTTGCATTTATTTCCCATGAGAAATCGCTTACTTCCAAAACTCTGGAGTTTAGAGTGATGTCTATGCCCCTGTTGCTTGTTTCACCCACGTTTGCTATTGTCGAGGTAAAGCCCGAGACGCTTGGAAGGGCTACGGTTAAAAGAAGATCGGTAGTAGATGACTTGTAAGCTTCGATTGTCCCGTTAACCCGCCCTCTCATCAAAGAGAAATCGACAGCCAGGTTGTACTGGGTAGTCTTCTCCCATCCCAGTTTCGGGTTTGCAACAGCGTTTGTCAATGAATAACCGGTCTCGGTCCCGGTGCCAAAAGGCAGGGTAACCTGAGTGATACCTCCCTTTGTCGAGTAAAGATCAACAGCCGAGTTACCGACTGTACCGAAGCCTAAACGCAGCTTTAACTGGTCTATCCATGTGATATCATCAAGAAAGCCTTCCTGATCCAGTCGCCATCCGACTGCGGCGCTCGGAAAAAATGCCCATTTATTTCCTTCTGCAAGCTGCGAGGCACCGTCCCACCGGCCTGATAATGTAAGCAGGTATTTATTGTTAAAGTTGTAGTTTACGCGGGCCATATACGATTCAAGCTGACGTTCAGTAAGCCCGGAGCTCCATGCTGAGAGTTGCGAACTGGTAAGGTTTCCCAGGGCGTACCACAGCTGGCTCGGGACCTGGATACCCTGACCTGTAAGTGACGACGATTCACTGGTCCATTTCGATGCAGTCTGGAGCAGTGTTGCCCCTATTGAATGGTGGCCGAATTTATTGTCGTAATAAAGGAGGTTATCGATGGTGTAGGAAAAGTCTTTTGTATTTGAGACACTCGCATTGGAGGCGCTGAGTTCCCTTACGATCGACCTGCTGTCGTTATACCACCCATTCCTGTAGAAGCGGAAGTCTGGTCCGAAATTCAGACGATACCTGAGGCCTTTAAAGAGCTTTACTTCTGTAAAGAGGCTGGCAAGAAGCCGGAGTGTCTCCCTCTGGTTCGTCGAGTATTCCCATTCGTCAATGACATTCCATACGCGTGCCTTCCCCCCGGGATGCACGATACGACTTCCTTCTGCATCGTAAGGAAGGGAATAAGGCTCGATCCTTGCTGCTGCAGCAATAAGGTCAGCTGTCACGTTTGAGCTTCCACCGGTTGCGCTCTGTCCATAATCCTGGTACTGCCATGATCCGTTAACGCCTGCGCCGAATGTGATCCATTGCTTTGGATTAAGCTCTACGTTTGTCCTGATCGTGTAACGCTGGTATTCCTGTCCCTTTGTTGTGCCCTGATTGCCGAGGTAACCCAGTGAACCGTAAGCCTTCATTGTTTTTGTACCGGCGCTTGCGCTTATGGTATGCTCCTGCGTGTAGGCAGGCTGCGTTACCACTCCTATCCAGTCGTAAGTTTCAACCTTCGAGGGGTCCCATGTTCCTCCTGCCCAGCCTTTCTGAATGTTCTGCCATGCAGTGGGTTCGGCTGTAAAATAATTGATTGTGCCATCATTGGCAAGGGTTGGCGCATTTCCCGGCACTCTTGAGTATATGCCGGTTGTTGTATTGTAAGACGCGTAATATGCCCCCCAACGCGAGAATTCCATGAATTCGGCAACGTCCATGTACCTGGAACGCCAGATCATCTGCTCGTTTGTAAGAGAACCCGAGTAGTTAAGCTGAAATTGGCCCTCGCTTCCGCGTTTTGTTGTTACAAGTACAACTCCGTTTGCTCCCCTCGAACCGTAAATAGCCGTTGCAGAAGCATCTTTCAGTATTTCAATTGATTCAATATCCTGCTCATTCAGTGTCTCGATCCCGGAATTTGACATGATTGGAATACCGTCAACTACATATAGAGGTGAGTTGGATGCCGTAAGTGAACGAGCCCCCCGGATTGAAATCATTCCAACTGTGCCCGGGCGAATAGAGGTTGTAATGTCGACTCCGGCTGCCTTCCCCTGCAACGATTCAAATACGTTCTTGACGGGCCTGGCGGTTATCTGTTCGTTTGAAACGGATACAACAGAGCCGGTAATATCGCTTTTTCTCTGGGTCCCATAGCCGACGACGACAATTTCATCAAGGATCGTGGTGTTCACAACCATTTCAATATTAAGGGTAGTCTTTCCCTGTACGGGAACAACGATTTTATTATAACCTATGAAGGTAAACTCCAGAGTGGCATCTGCATTTGGAAGATTGATGGAAAACTTACCCTCAGTATCTGTCAAAACTCCGGAAGTTGTACCTGATACAATGACATTTACACCGGGCAAAGGCTGACCCGAGGCAGCATCCGTCACTTCCCCTGATACCTGGGCCTGCTGTTGAGCATTTAGAATCCCTGGAGCCTCGATGTCAG
Organism: Bacteroidales bacterium; assembly: GCA_035299385.1. GTDB lineage: Bacteria > Bacteroidota > Bacteroidia > Bacteroidales > VadinHA17 > LD21. The sequence continues at coordinate 42,688 of DATGWQ010000132.1, forward strand.
TCAGGATTATCTGCCTGTCGTAGACGGCATATTTGACATCAGTACCATCAAATATGTTATTAAGAATATCCATGATGGTTTTATCCTCAGCTATAACGTCCACCTTACGTTGAACATCTATAAGCTTCTGGTTGTAGAGAAAATAAAACTCACTTTCCTGTTCAATCTTGTCCAGAACGCTCTCAATAGGAGTGTTCCTCATGTCAAGTGAGATTTTTGTGGTCTGTGAATATGCCGGACTCGCCAGTATATTCATCATACCAAGAAACAATAGGAGAGTAGTGATTTTCATTTTTAGAAGTAATTTCCGGTATCGGTATCCTGAA
>DATGWQ010000133.1:0-1597 GCA_035299385.1 Bacteroidales bacterium
CCAGTATTATTCGAACATCAGCTACAATGGCGAAGGCGATATCTATAAAATAGGTCCAAAATCGAATTTCAGCAAGATCAGTACCCGGCAGAATGTCGATGTAAAGATCAATGATGCATTTTCGGTCAGCATCAATTTTTACGGCAACATCAGCACGCGTAATTCACCGAACTATGAATACGACTCTGATTTCACGAGTGAGAACTCATCGTCAAATCCCGCTCTTACCCTTATGGAAATGCCTTCATTGCTGAATGACATGCACAGGATTCCTCCGGTTGAATTCCCGATCTATGCTACAATAGATCCGAATTCTGCGATACCTTCATATGGTGTTTCTGCAGACTATTCACAGAACCCTGTCGGCGGTATAGTGAGCCAGGGTTATTATTCTGAAACCGGAAGGATGGGATCGTCGAATGTGGCACTTAACTTCGACCTCGGAAAGTTTATACCCGGACTAAAATCCACAACATTCCTTGGTTTTAACCTTCTCAACCTTGTACGTATAGGCCAGGCTGAAGATTATGTTGCAGGTATAGTAAAGACAAATCCTGATACTATTGTAGAGGCATCTTCGCATTCCCTTGCAAACCAAACCAGCATGTCGAAGCTTATGGACTATTATTACCAGAGATATGCTCTTTACGAAAATATCGAGTACAACAGGAAATTCGGCGAAAACACCTTACAATCCAATGTCACCTTCTATCTGGGAAAGACTTTCAAGAATGGTATAGAGGAGCCTGAAAGGCAGTTGAATACCATATGGCATACAATGTTTGCCATAAAGGATAAATATTCGGCAGAGTTGGTGCTGAATTATGCCGGAACATACAGCTTCGACGTGGACAAGAGATACAAGCTTTTCCCTTCGGCAGGACTCAGCTGGGTCGTTTCAGACGAGGGATTCATGCAGGGGCTGAAAGCGGTTAATTTCCTTAAGCTACGTGCCCAGGCAGGGATTATCGGTGTGGAAAGATTCCTTTCACCATTTTATTATATCGACAGATGGTCAGTTAACAACAGCGGCTCTGCATTTGGTCCTATCAGCTCGAATCAATGGTTCGGGTCAAGTACTGATGGGAGTGTCAGGAGATCCAATCCTCAAAGGATCGGCAATGCAGGCCTCGGATGGGAGATCATGAAAGAAATCAATGCAGGATTTGACGCCAGGCTCTTCAACGACAAACTCGGTCTGTCGATGACATACCGCAATGCCACAGATGAGGGCAGGGTTATAAGAATTTCCAACCAGCTACCTTATGTGACGGGTCTTTATGACGGCAGGGGATATTTTAACTGGGAAGCTACGAACAGGCAGGCTATCATGACCGACCTGAACTTTACCCAGGAATTCGGTGAGGTCATCCTCACACTCGGTGGTAATGCAACCGTGCAGACAAGCAAAAGGCTAAAGTATGATGAGCCGAATTACAGGTTTGATTATCTAAAACGTACCGGCCAGCCGGCTGATGCAATTTTTGGCATGGAATATCTCGGCAAATTCACCAGTGATGTAGAGGCGAATGCAGTTCCTCAGCGGTTTGATGTGTCACTGAAGTCAGGGGACCTGCACTACGCTGATCTTAACGGC
>DATGWQ010000134.1:0-2286 GCA_035299385.1 Bacteroidales bacterium
ACAAAAAAGTATGGAAATAATGAATTAAAAAGATAAATTTGTTAAATCACTTTTAACTGTGAGAAAGCTCTTTTACAGGACCAACTCTGATGTGGTCAATTTACTCCGGCCAAAGGTGGTCAATATGTCTGGCTTTTGTAATTAATGCTACCGTCCGTGTTATCGGTTGCTTTTATTTAAATCAGGATAGTTTTCCCATTTTTGTGGGTAACGTTGACGAAAGGAATTTTGCGTTTTGCATGATTAATATTGTAGGCCATAAAGGGAGAAAAAATAACCCAATCAAAAGCACAATGAATTGCATCTTTAGGACAACTCAACTCACAAGTTGCACATAATAAGCAGTTTGATCGCCATTTTAGCTTACCATCATCCTGGGAGATGTTACTAATTGGGCACTTTTTAACGCAAATCCCGCAATTGTCGCAATTCTTATTAACTCGAAAAGTTTTGCTATATATATTTTTTGCAAATGGTCTAGAAACAAGGAATTTTTCCAATCTATACATGAAAGGAGCTGAAGGATCAAATATTTCAGTTTTACGCGATTTGTCTGTGAATCTTATTGAGATTGTTTTACCAAAGATTTCCGCAGATTGAAGTTCTTGTACTGTTGGCGATAAATTAGAAAACATGAATCCTCTTTTTATGTAGCCTAGCCAATAGTCTGGTCCATAGGTTTTAAAATATCCCAAATCTTTAGCGCCTTTATTGATGAGTTCTTTACGGATCCAGTTACCACTATCCCCTTGGATTGTTCCATACAAAATGAAAACAAAAAATGATTTGTTTTCAAGGCCCTTAAGATTTCTAACAAAGTCCATCATCAGAAATGGTGGTCTAAAGAAATATGTGGGAGATCCTATTCCAACAATATCATATTGGGTTAAATCAATAACCTTGTTATCAAATATTGAAATATTAGTCACGTCAAAATCTGATGATTTTAGTCCCAGTGTAATCTGATCAGCTATTTTTTTTGGTAGACCCGTACTGAGAAAATGATGCAATTAGAACTTTTGTCATGGCATTAATTGTCAAGAATTTGAGAGTTATGATACTAATCAAAATTACATCTTAGAATTATGTAAGTCAAGTTTATTTTTGCTAGACTATTGTCCCAGAGGAGATTTGGTTTGGTGCAGTAACCGATAACGGCCCGGCAATAAAAACGTTTTTGGTGCCGAGCGACCAGAGGCCGTTGGCAGGATTTTCGTTTTCGTCACGGTGCCAGTAAGGCCATCGGAAGCGAGGCATGGCGCGGTTTTTGCCCTCATGGTACAATCTTTCTGCGCTGGTGCGTAATCGCGGTACAAACACTATAGTATAAGTGATCTGTCACGGTGATAAACTTTATCGAAGCCGCCTTGAGCAGTGTCGCGGTACAAACACAGTCGGACTAAGAAATCTGTCACGGTGCAGAACTTTGAAAGTGGGCTGATGCGGGAATCCGGGTACAAGAGCAAAATGATTTTTATTCGGTGCAGGAACAAATTGCAAAAACCGTGACAAAAAAATGCTTTTTATTGTCCGTGTTAGCAATAGGCATTTATTAAAGTCTTGAGCTTACCTCAGATTTCAAGGGCTGGAGATGTCTTTTAATTATAGTCCAGAGGATGGTCTGATCTATGGCATCGTAAGTATGAATTAGTCTGTTTCGAAATCCAGCGATTTGCCTTGTATTTGAAAGTGGAGTCTTAGGAACTAATTTATCATAAGACTTTATTGCATCACCAATTATTCCTAATTGCCTTTCGACAGCACTTTGAGTTTTTAAGTCTGATAAATAATGATCAAAATCCTTTATTTCGGAAGTAAATGATTCAATAAGTTCAATTGCCTGTAAAATATCAGACAAGAACTTTTTGTCCTGATCCGTCATAGATTAAAACTTTTGTTGAATCAATGCTTTTTCTTAAAAATGGATTCTTAATAGATGATTCTGTAAGAAGATCTACCTTTCGCTTGAAAAAGCTCTCAAATAAGTCCCATAGTGATAATAACTTCTCTCCCCTATCTATCGGATCTTTTGAGTCGATCTCAACCAAAAGATCAATATCGCTCTTTTTAGGGTTAAATCTATCAGTAACTGAAGATCCAAATGCATACAAGTATTTTACATTGTGAGATTTACACAATAAGGCAAAGTCATTTTGTTTTTTTGATATTTGCTCTTTAATTATCACAATCCAAAGATACTATTTTTCTGGTAATCATTACTGTGCAGGGACACCGCTTATTGCTAACGGTCCGGCGGTGAGTGGTAGTTTTTGTTTTTGAGCGACC
>DATGWQ010000135.1:0-11217 GCA_035299385.1 Bacteroidales bacterium
ATGAAGAATTCCCCTTCCCTCCTGTCAACAATTATCCTGTGGCTTTTATCAATTTTGGATTCGTTGAGTGAAAATGAAATCTCCTGCTGTATTTCCATCAGCTCAGAAACACGTGCTTCCTTCACATTGTCGGGAATTTCGTCTTTATAGTTTTTGTATGAATATGTATCTTCTTCATGGGAATATGCAAATACGCCCAGCCTGTCGAACCGGAAATCACTTACAAAATCTCTCAGTTCCTTAAAATCATCTTCCGTTTCGCCCGGATGTCCTACTATCAGCGTTGACCTGATTGCTGCACCGGGCAGCTTCTTTCTTATTTTATGCAGAACCTGCTCAGTCTCTTTCCTGCTATGTGACCGCTTCATAAGATGCAGCATCTTATCTGAAATATGCTGAATGGGAATATCTATGTACTTGCATATCCTGGTTTCCGACAGCATGATATCGAGAAGCTCCGTGGGGAAATTGGCGGGATAGAGATAATGAAGCCGTATCCATTCAAAAGGAACTTTCAGAAGCTCCCTTACAAGACGCGGCAGCTCCTGTTTTTTATAAAGGTCAAGACCGTAATAGCTCAGGTCCTGGGCAATCAGAATTATTTCCCTGACGCCGGAATCACCAAGCTGTGATGCTTCGGATATAAGCTCTTCAACAGGACGCGAGATGTATTTCCCCCTGATCCCCGGTATGGCGCAGAATGCACATGTCCTGTCGCATCCTTCCGAAATTTTCAGGTAAGCATAATGGTCCGGTCCTGTAAGCATCCGTCCGGTGAGGAGGTCATCGCGAAGGTTCAGACCAACTTCATGGAGAACATCGGTGAGATTGTTTACGCCGAAATATCTTTGCACTTCCGGGATCTCATGCTGAAGATCCTGCATGTACCTTTCAGCAAGGCAGCCCATTACATAGAGGTTGCTGACCTGACCTTTCTGTTTTGCTTTTACGAATTTCAGGATTGTATCAATGCTTTCTTCCTTGGCATCCCTGATGAATCCGCAGGTATTGATTATAACAGTGCCTGCCGATGTGTCTTCAGCATCGTGGATGACGGCGTAGCCACCTGCGCTTAACTGGCGGAGGAGCTTTTCCGAATCGACGACGTTCTTCGAGCAGCCGAGGGTTACTATATTGATTTTATTGTTGTTCATCAAAATCCATTTAAACGCAAAGGGCGCAAAGGAATACGCAAAGGGCGCAGAGAATAACTCATATGATATATTTTGCGGACTCTGCGAACGCTGGCCCTTGGCGCTGGAATTTTGAGTGCTCTGCGTTAAAATTTTATGATTTAAATAATGAATCCACGAATTCTTCACGGTTGAAGATGAGGAGATCATCGAGCTTCTCTCCCACTCCGATATACTTTACAGGAATCTTAAACTGGTCGGAAATGCCGATAACCACTCCTCCCTTTGCCGTTCCGTCGAGTTTTGTAATTGCCAGTGCCGTAACATTTGTAGCCGAAGTGAACTGCTTTGCCTGCTCGAAAGCATTCTGACCTGTGGATCCGTCAAGGACCAGCAGTATTTCATGCGGAGCTTCGGGGATGACTTTCTCCATCACCCTTTTGATCTTCGAAAGCTCGTTCATCAGGTTGATTTTGTTGTGAAGCCTTCCCGCAGTATCGATAAGCACGACATCAGCATCGCCCGAGACAGCTGAGCGGAGTGTGTCATAAGCCACTGATGCCGGATCGGAGCCCATCTGCTGTTTTATTACGGGCACTCCCGCCCTGTCGGCCCAGATCTGAAGCTGGTCGATTGCGGCCGCCCTGAAGGTGTCAGCTGCTCCTATCAGGACCTTTTTGCCTGAAGCTTTGAACTGGCTGGCGAGCTTTGCAATTGTAGTCGTTTTACCTGCGCCGTTTACGCCAACGACCATTATGACAAATGGTTTTGTTTTCAGCCGTGAGGAGAAATCTGAAGGTGAATCAAAATTGTTTTCAGCAAGAAGGGAGACGATTTCCTCTTTCAGAATATTGTTCAGCTCACTTGTATTAAGATACTTGTCCCTTGCGACTCTTGCTTCGATCCTTTCAATGATCTTAAGGGTTGTATCCACGCCGACATCAGAAGATACAAGCACTTCTTCGAGGTTATCGAGCACTTCATCATCGACTTTTGATTTGCCGGCAACAGCCCTGGATATCTTCTGAAAAACGCTCTCCTTGGTCTTCTCAAGACCCTTATCCAGACTCTCTTTCTTCTCTTTTCCGAATATTCCCAACCAGGCCATAAATAAAATCTGTCTTTTATCTTTTGTAAAATAAAAAGCTTCCTTCCGCAAAGAAGAAAGCCATTATATTTTTTTCAGGGCAGGAAACCCTTATTTCTTTGTGAAGAAATCCTTGACGTGATCGTTATGTACGATTTCTTCCTTAAAGAAGTAATGACCTGTTTTCTCGTGCCTGGTCATCTTTATGCATTTTGTAAATGCTTTGCCTGCGCCTGTCTTCAGTGTTGCAACAACTTTCTTTGCCATGGTATATGCTATTTACTTAATTTCCCTGTGAAGTGTATATTTCTTAAGAAACGGATTGTATTTTTTTCTTTCAAGACGGTCAGGTGTGTTCTTCCTGTTCTTGGTGGTGATATATCTCGACATTCCGGGAACGCCGCTTTCTTTCTGCTCGGTGCATTCCAGGATGACCTGCTGCCTGTTGCCTTTTGACTTTTTTGCCATTTTCTGTACTTTTTAGTAGTTCGCGATATAACCTTTCTCCTTAGCTTCCTTTAAAACCGAATTAAGGCCGTTCTTGTTGATGAGACGGATGCCTGCAGCAGAGATTTTAAGTGTTATCCACCTTTTTTCCTCTGGCAGGTAGTATTTCTTCTCAAAAAGATTCGGAAGGAATTTCCTCTTGGTCCTTCTCTTTGAGTGCGACACGTTGTTCCCGACCATCGCTTTCTTTCCTGTTACCTGACAAACTCTTGACATTGGAGTTAATTTAAAGCTTTGTTATTTTCTTTTTTTAAAATGAAGCGCAAAATACGTGAATTTTATCTAATGAAACAAATAAAACGGCGTGTTTTTTATCAAAAAAGTCTCAGGACTCACCGATTATGAAGATTTTATCTGTTTCCGGAGAAGGTCCAGAGCTGCCAGGGAGAATCGTCTTATATTTACAAGTCTTTCATTTCCAAATACATATTTCTCCGTCACGACTTTTTCAGGACTTGCTACTGCGATCCACACTGTACCGACCGGCTTTTCATCTGTTCCGCCATCCGGTCCCGCTATGCCTGATGTGGCCACTGCATAATCTGTTTTAAAGACCTTTCTTGCTCCTGAAGCAAGTATGGTGACTACTTCCCTGCTTACGGCGCCATGCCTGGCAATAACACCTTCTGGTACTCCAAGGACTCTGGTTTTTATTTCATTTGAATAGGCTACCACCGAACCTTTATACCAGAATGAGCTTCCGGGAATGCTTGTTATCATTCCTGCAATGGCTCCACCTGTGCAGCTTTCGGCAGTGCAGAGCGTGGCTTTTTTGTCCTGGAGCATCAGGCCAATGACTTTTTCAATCGGCGCTTCGTCCTCACTATAAATATATCGAGGGATCGTACTGTATAACTTACCTACCTGCTGATCAATAATTTGCCTGACCTGTTCCCTGCAGTTTCCGGTACCTGTCAGTCTTAACTTGATAACACCTGATGCAGGAAGATAGGCCAGCCTGACAGAACCGGGCAGCTCCTTCTCAAAACTTTCCAGCTGTTCTGCAAGCATGGCTTCCGGCAATCCATAAGTCATTATATTCTTGTGAATTATTACCTGGGAAGTAAACCTTTTAGTTAATTCCGGAAGTACATGTTCTGTCATAATGTACTTCATTTCATGAGGCACTCCGGGCATCGAGACATATATTGTATTATTCTTCTCAAACCACATCCCCGGCGCTGTCCCTGTCCTGTTCTCGAGGACACTGCAATCTTCAGGCACCTCCGCCTGGCAGCGGTTTCTTTCGTTCAGTCTGAAATTCCTCCTTGCAAGCATTTCAGTAACCATCTCGAGTACACGCTCATTAAGTACGAGCTTAGTGTTAAAATATTCACACAAAGTCTGCTTTGTAATATCGTCGCTGGTCGGACCTAAACCACCTGTAATAAGCACAACATCATTATTTCCAGACACTTCTCCAAGAGTTGCAAGAATGTCATTGCGCCTGTCGTGAATGGATATGATCCGCTGTACATCGAATCCAATACTGCTCATTTCAGAGCCTATCCATGCGGAATTGGTGTCGATGGTCTGACCTATGAGGAGCTCATCCCCTATAGTTATAATGGTTGCTTTCATCAAAAAAAATATAAAATGCAAAGTTATTATAAAACGGTTACACAGAGTGACACAGAGAAGACACAGAGGTGCACAGAGCTTAAAACAAATAATGCTTATTTTTATAACTATGAATAAAAAGGAAATAATCAGTAAAGCCGAGGAATTTGTGAAGGAGAAAATGAAGAACTATGATCCCGGTCATGACTGGTCGCATGTAGAGCGGGTAAGAAATCTGGCAGGGATAATCAATTCTGACCTCAGAGCAGACCCGTTCATACTGGACCTGGCTGCCATACTTCACGATAGTGCTGATTCCAAGTTTCCCGGAGGTACCCGCTATGATGAAATCGTGAATTTTCTTGAAAGCTCAGGACAATCGGCGATAACAGCACGGTTAATAAATGTTATCAGAAATATATCATTCAGCAATAAGAATCCTGAGGGAGACCTCAATGATCCTGTTTACCTGGTACTCCAGGATGCTGACCGCCTGGATGCAATCGGAGCTATCGGTGTTGCACGGGCTTTCAGCTATGGCAGTTACAGGAAAAATAAATTATATGAACCCGGCGATGAGCATGGAGGAAAGCCGGGCACTACAATACATCATTTTTATGACAAGCTGCTGAAACTTACAGAGCTGATGAACACCGAAGAAGGCAGGAGGCTTGCTGAGGAGAGGCACAGGTTCCTCGAGAAATTCCTCCAACAGTTTTATAAGGAATGGAACAGTTAAATGCCACAAAGGCGCAAAGTTTGTGATTTTGAAAAATTCGAATAAATTTGCAGCAGATTACGCGGGAGTAGCTCAGGGGTAGAGCATTTGCTTCCCAAGCAAAGGGTCGTGGGTTCGATTCCCATTTCCCGCTCAAAAGGCATCAATAATCAGGATGCCTTTTTTTATTTCATTTCCCGCAGATAACGCTGATGAACGCAGATAAAAACGCAGATCTAATTCAGATGATAATAAATCTGCGCCGATCTGCGTGGTCTCAATTTGCGCAATCTGCGGGAAAGATATTGCAAAAAAGCTACACCAAAACACCAGGACACCAAGACTCATGCACGAAAACTTGTATATTGTGCTGCATAAACCGCATAAGGAAGAAGATTGTCTCCGATTAAACATAACTGAACCTATGAAAACGATCCTGGTAAAAAGTATTGTAATCTCTTTTATAATTTCCTGTTCTGCAATAAAGATCCATTCCCAGGAGAAGGAAGATCTGAATGTGTTGCAAAATCAATGGCTGATCCATGCCGATGCTTCAAATTCTCTTTACAGGCATTTCGCGGATGAATCGTTCAGGCTGCTTGAAAAACGAAATTATGAAATAGCCGGGATCAATACGAGAGAGCAATGGGTTTTAAGGCAGGCAACAGTAAAGGAAAAGATGTGGGATATTCTTGGAAGATTTCCTGAGAAGACCCCATTGAATGCCAGGGTTACAGGTAAAATAAAGAAGAACGGCTTCACAATTGAAAATGTGATGTATGAGACTCTTCCCGGTTTCTACATGACTGCATCTTTATTCATTCCGGAAAAGTTAAAAAAGCCTGCTCCTGCAATCCTTTTCTGCAGTGGCCACACTTCAGGGGTCTACAGGGTTGAATTCTATCAGCAGCCTCTGCTGAACCTTGTAAAAAAAGGCTTCATCGTACTTGCCATCGACCCTGTTGGCCAGGGTGAACGCCTTCAGTACTGGGATGAATCAAATAAAAAATCACTGATCGGAAGCTCCACACTTGAACATTCCTATTTCACCCCGCAGGTTTACCTCCTTGGAAAATCGTCAGCACGATACTGGGTTTGGGATGGCATCAGGAGCATTGATTACCTCGTAAGCAGGAAAGAGGTCGACCCGAAAAGGATAGGTGTACACGGTTTGTCAGGAGGCGGAACTCAAACTGCCTACATCTCTGCACTTGATGACAGGGTGACTGCATCAGCTCCTGCAGGTTACATTACGAGCTACCGCAGGCTGATTGAATCTGTAGGGCTCCAGGATGGAGAGCAGAATTTCATTAACGAGCTGGAAAGAGGGATCGATCATGCCGATTTTATTGAGGTCAGAGCTCCGAAACCAACACTGGTAATGGCAACAACTCGCGATTTTTTCAGCATACAGGGTGTTCGTGAAACAATGGAGGAGCTCAGAAAAGTGTACGCCCTTTTTGAGAAACAGGATAATATAAGCTTGACCGAGGATGATTACGGTCATGGATATACCCGTAAAAACAGGGAAGCCATGTACGCTTTCTTTCAAAAGCATCTTGATAATCCAGGATCAGCACAGGAAGAGGAAGTTGAATATGTTCCTGCAGGAGAATTGCAGAAGACAGCTACGGGGCAACTTATTTCATCAACCGGAGGTGAAACGGTTTTCAGCATGAACATGAGAGATGCGGCTCCTATGCTGCTTGCCATTGATGAATCGAGAAAAAACCCGGATCAATTTTTGGCACAGGTAATCAGCAAGGCAGGAGCAATATCAGGTTTCAAAGCGCCGGATGGCAGGCTCTCCCCTGTTTTCACAGGACGATACCCCCGGAATTCATATACAATAGAGAAATATTTCGTAAAGGGCGACGGGGATTATGTTATCCCCTACCTGCTTTTCATACCGGACAGTTCAAACAGCAAAGCAATTATCTACCTGAATCCGGCAGGCAAATCCGCTGATGCTTCTCCGGCCGGGGAAATGGAGAAACTTGCAAGGCAGGGTTTCACTGTTCTTGCACCTGATCTCATCGGGACAGGAGAAAACAGTATTGTAAACCTTAAGGGAGACGCAATTATCAGCAATACCTCATACAATCTCTGGTTTACTTCAGCTGTAACAGGCAGGAGCATTACCGGGGTGCAGGCATCAGACATCATCAGGCTGCGGATGATCCTTTCGGAAAGAGAAGGGCTAACATCGGTGCAGGGCGTTGCAAAAAAAGAACTTGCACCCGCCATGCTTTATGCAGCAGCTTTCGACAAATCAATATCCGCAGTTGTTCTTTCTGAATGCTATTCATCGTACCGGTCCTTTGTGCAAAGCAGGTTTTATTATCCGGGATTTGTACCCAGCCTGGTGCCGGGTGCGCTCACTTCTTATGATCTGCCTGATCTTGCTGCCACATTAGCTCCGAGGAAACTGGTTCTTGCAGGAGTTGTGAACGCTTACAACATGAATTCAGATCCCGGTATCGCTGATGATCTTCAATTTATCAGGAATGTTTACAAGTTAAGGAATGTATCTCAAAATCTTATTATTCTTCCTGAATCACCTGTAAGCATTTCAGATGCAATCAAAAATTTTTAGTTCAGCAGTAGTTAAAGTCACCCTCTTTTTAAGCGATAAGTGTTGAACAATCATAATCCCTTCATGTTATTTGTCAAAGCATGATGGGTTATGAGAGTGGTGGATTTACTGCAGCAGGGATATACGGCGGAGATCAGGCTGAAAGAAGCTTTTATTAAAACAGCTGAATATCACAAAACGAAACCGGAGATATATTACGAGTGCCAGGCTTTTGCCTCGTTGTCTGACGAACATGCCCGTTATTTCAGGAAAGCACTGAAGAGATACGAGAAATCGTTTGACATGGAATCGCGCAACGACAACTTCCTTGAGCTGATTCCGGAACACGGCACAGGACATAACCTGGCTGATGACCTCCATTATATCCGGCTTCTGAATCATGAATCGGACTTTTACCTGAGCCTCCTTCTCCAGGCGTCTACTGCCATCAACGATCTGGATCTTGAAAATGCCTGCAAATTTTTTACCGAAGAGAACAGTAAGCAGTCACACTGGCTTGTTGAACGCATAAGCCGCGAAGTATCACAATTGCTGCCGATTGCGGGCTGAACTTATTCTTTTCTGAAAGAATAAATTAAGAAAATACACGTTTTATTAGTGGACTTTGACACTCCCCTGTAAAGTCCGGGACAGCCTGACCTTAGTGAAATAACCTGACTCCTATGATAACCGTTGTGATTCCTACATTAAATGAGCAAAAAACAATCGCCCATGTTGTGAAGCATGTTAGTAATGAACCGTGCGTCAGTGAGATACTTGTGATTGATGACAAATCGCTCGATGATACAATCAGAAATGCCAGGAGCGAAAAAGTCAGAATTTACACGAGTACAAAGCTTGGCAAGGGCACTTCGATGCGTGAAGGAATGCTGCTTGCAAAAAATGACATAATAGCATTTCTTGATGCTGATATACTTACATATCCGAAGAATGTGATTGAGATTCTGACCTCCCCTATTCTTTCAGGATACGCGGATTTCATCAAATCATATTTCGGCAGGCAGGCTGGACGTGTGACCGAGCTTGTTGCAAAGCCACTGCTAAGCCTCCTCTTTCCCGACCTGGCAAGTTTCACCCAGCCCCTGAGCGGAATGATTGCAGGCAGACGTTCATTTTTTGAGAAAGTGAATTTCGAAAATGATTATGGCGTCGATGTCGGGCTCCTTATCGACATGCACCAGATGAAAGCCAGGATCCATGAAGTAGATCTTGGCTATATCGAAAACCGCATGAACTCTATCGAGCATCTCAGCAGGATGTCTGTCGAAGTATCGAGGGCCATACTGAAGCGGGCTCAAAAAGTGGGTCATGCCACGCTTGAAATAATCAGCAATCTTCCGGTTATCAGGGGACAGATGGATTTTGCAGTGAGAAAAAGTCTTGTGGGGCTAAAAAAGATGATAATCTTCGATATGGACAATACCATACTGCAGGGAAGCTTCATAAAGACGCTTGCAGAACGGGAAGGATTCAAGTCACAGCTCCATTCGATCGCTTCGGAGAACAGCAATCCATACACACGCACAAAGCTTATAGCAACATTATTAAAAGGTATTGACCTGAAGCGACTGCTCGAGGCTGCTGACAGTATACCCGTCATAGAAGATTTTGAACAAACAGTCCGCGCTTTCAGGCGGGAAGGATATATCTGCGGAATAATCAGCGACAGCTACGACTGCATAACAAATCATCTCGTAAACAAATATGATCTGGATTTCTCAATTGCAAACGAGCTTGAATTCTCCGACAGCATTGCGACAGGCGAAGTGAAGATCCCTTCAGTGTTTGTCAGGACAAAGGCAAGCAGCTGCAATCATGATTTCTGCAAGACCAATGCCATGCGCGAAATTGCCTGCCGGTACGGTATAGATCTGAAAAACATCACAGCTGTCGGAGATGCCGAGCAGGATATCTGCATGATCAGGGATAGCGGTACAGGAGTTGCATTCTGTTCATCAGATGAAACTCTTAACCTCGTTGCTGATAAAATCCTTTCAGAAAAAAGCTTCACGCCTTTGATTGATATGATTGGAAGGGAATAAAAAAAAACCGCCTGATGGCGGTTGCAGGGAGCCTCCTCGGGGGCTCGAACCCCGGACCTACGCATTACGAATGCGTTGCTCTACCAACTGAGCTAAGGAGGCATTTTCCGGCGCAAATATAATTAAAAGTCCATAAGTCCTGAATTTCTGACGGAGGAAAATGTTGTAAGGTTGTCAGCCTTCGAGATTCTTAAGTCTGCTCAGTAAAGGCGGATGAGAGTAATGGAAAAATACATAGGCCGGGTGCGGCATCAGGTTCGAGAGGTTTTCCACAGAAAGCTTCTTCAGTGCCTCTGCAAGCTTTGAAGGATTATAATTCTCCCTGACAAACCTGTCAGCAGCAAATTCATTTTTTCTTGAGATATAATTAGTGATGAGGCCAATCAGGAGAGAAAGAGGGCTGTATAGAATACCGAAAACGATGAGTGCCAGGTGGAATCCCGATTCCCTGGCTCCAAGAGCTTCGGAGAGCTGCGGATTGTCTGCTATTCTTGAAAACAGGAAGAGCATCAGCCCGGTCAGCATTACAGAAACGACAAGAGACACAATTATGTGCTTTTTCTTGTAATGCCCTATCTCATGGGCAAGTACGGCTGTTATCTGTTCTTCATCAAATTCTTTGAGGAGAGTGTCATATAATACTATTCTTTTTTTCGGCCCGAACCCTGAAAAATATGCATTGGCCTTTGTGCTCCGTTTTGAACCATCAATTACAAAGATATCCCTCAGGCCAAAACCTGCCCTCGCGGCAAAATCTTCAATAGTCTTTCTTAGCGTGCCATCAGGAAGTGGTGTCTGCCTGTTGAAGAATGGAACTATCAGCTCCGAATAAAAAAAGTTCATGAAAACCGAAAACACCGTTATCAGCCCCCAGGCATAGAGCCAGAAATGCTTTCCTGTCAGGTAATAGAACCACGAGATAAGTCCGAGTACCGGTGCGCCTACGACAACAGCCAGAAACCAGGATTTTATGTGGTCAGTTATGAATGTGCGAAGGGTCATCGTGTTAAATCCGTATTTTTTCTCTATTACGAATGTATCGTACCAGCTGAAAGGGATGTTTATGAGATCTGAAGCAAGTCCTATCATACCGAAAAATACCAGGGCGACAACTACAAGGTTGCTGCTGAAGCACCTGGCCAACTGATCGGCAAAGGCAAATCCGCCGGCAATTATCATCAGAAGGACCACGGCAAGGTTAAATGATGATGACCATAATGAAAGCCCTGCATTTTCCTTATGGTAATGCTGGGATTTCCTGTACTGATCTTCGTCACATATGCCTTTGAGTTTTTCCGGGACTTTATCTGACCACATCTGAGCATTCAGATGGTCGAGGTACCTTTCGATAATAAAACCTGCAACCGGAATTATTAAGATCAGGTAAAAAATCAGATTATTCATCAGGAGGTATAAAAAAAAGAAGCAGGGTCCCTGTTTAAAAAGTGTGGAATAAATATGTCTCGCTGCATTTCCTCGTGCTAAAAGGATAGGGACCCTGCGAATTTCTTCAAATATAAGAAAAATTTTTATTATGTCAACATACCTCCGCAAACATGAATTGTCTGTCCGGT
>DATGWQ010000136.1:0-19026 GCA_035299385.1 Bacteroidales bacterium
TACGGCAGCGGTTCTTCACGCGATTGGGCTGCGAAAGGAACATCACTTCTTGGCATCCGGGCAGTTATCGCCGAAAGCTTCGAAAGGATCCACAGAAGCAATCTTGTGGGCATGGGTGTCCTGCCTGTCCAGCTTTTGCCGGGTGACACTCTTGCAACATTGGGGCTCAAAGGAGATGAATATTTAGACCTCCTGATCTCGGAAGACGTCACCCCGGGAAAGATCATTAAAATAACAGCGACCGATCCTTCACGAAATGTAATGGAGTTCAATGCAATGCTGAGGCTGGATTCAAATACTGAAATTGCTTATTACAAAAACGGCGGGATACTGCAGTATGTGGTAAGGGAGTTCCTGAAGAATGAGATCCCTGCCGAAGTATAGCCCCTAACCCAACCTTCCCCAAGTGGGGGAAGGAGCATTGAGATTCTCACCGTAAGCGGAACCTAAGTCCCCCATATGGGGGATTTAGTGGAACCAAAGTCCCCCAATTGGGGGATTTAGGGGGCAAGCTTGAAATCCGAAGTCTCATGGAAAGTTATCGACGGGAAGTTTTCCCTTGCCAGCTTCAGCATCCATTCGCTTTCCGCCAGGAAGACCGGATTGTTTTCCTTATCATAGGCTATTGAGCTCTGCTTCCTGTTTATGAAAGTCTCGAGCTCTTTCCTGTTATCTGTCGTAATCCAGCATGCTTTTGCAAACGGAAGATGCGAGAAAGTGCATTTAGCCCCGTATTCATGCTCGAGTCTGAACTTTATCACCTCATACTGGAGCTCGCCAACCGTACCGATGATCTTCCTGTTTCCGGGCTGCTGGATAAACAGCTGTGCAACACCCTCATCGGTCATCTGCCTCACACCTTTTTCAAGCTGCTTGGTCCTCATGGGATCCTGGTTTACAACCTCACGAAGGATCTCCGGTGAGAAGCTCGGCACGCCCTTGAAGTTGAGCAGCTCTCCTTCACTCATGCTATCGCCTATTTTGAAGTTTCCGCTGTCATAAAGGCCTACCACGTCACCCGGGAATGCTTCCTCTACAATGCTTTTGTTGTTTGCCATGAATGTTGCCGGCGAAGAGAACCGAAGCTTCTTCTCAAGCCTGGTATGAAAATAAAATTTGTTCCTCTCGAACTTCCCGGAGCATATCCTGAAAAAAGCAATCCTGTCGCGATGGTTCGGGTCGAGGTTGGCATGTATCTTGAAAACGAATCCGGTAAGCTGCTCCTCAGCAGGGTCGATTACCCGTTCTGAAGCCTGTACAGGCCCCGGGCATGGAGCAACTTCAAGGAATGTCTCGAGAAGCTCCAGCACTCCGAAGTTATTCAGGGCGCTGCCGAAGAAGAGCGGGGCAAGATAACCTTCCCTGTAGAGCGGCATATTGAAAGGCTCGAACATGGTGCTTACAAATTCCACTTCCTCCCACAGTTTAATTATATTATCCTCCCCAACATATTCGATGAGTCTCGGGTCCTTTATGTCGCGAGTCTTCAGAAGGGTATCTGTAACCGTGGTTTTATCTGGTGCGAATATCTGAACGTCTTTCTTTGCGAGGTTGTAAACGCCTCTGAACATCCTTCCGTTACCGATGGGCCAGGTGAACGGGCTTACAGCTATCCTGAGCTCCCTCTCGAGCTCATCGAGGATATCGTAGGGATGAAGGCCTTCCCTGTCCATTTTATTGATGAAGACCATTACGGGAGTATGCCGCATACGGCAAACCTCCATCAGCTTCCTGGTCTGCTCCTCAACTCCTTTAACGGAATCTATGACAAGGATAACACTGTCGACGGCTGAGAGGGTGCGGTAGGTATCCTCGGCGAAGTCCTTGTGGCCCGGGGTATCGAGAATATTCACCCGGTGGTCATTGTAATCGAAAGCCATGACGGAAGTCGACACGGATATTCCGCGCTGCTTTTCTATTTCCATGAAGTCGGAGGTGGTTGTCTTGCGTATCTTGTTGCTTCTCACCGCACCGGCGGTCTGGATGGCCCCGCCGAAAAGGAGAAGCTTCTCGGTAAGGGTTGTCTTGCCGGCATCAGGGTGACTTATGATCGCAAACGTCCTGCGCTTCTTTATTTCGCTCTTCAGATCCATCAATCAAAATTCGGAGCGCAAAAATAATAAAAAAAGATTAACCACGGATTACACGGAGGGCACGGGTGAGGCACGGATTAAATAATTATCCGTTTTATACCTTCTTTCAAAAATTCAACATTGAAATTAATTATTAATCCTACTCTGCATCCAGAAAGTTTCAGATACGTCATAATCTGAGCAGTATGAACAGGATTCAGACACTCAACAGATTTTACTTCGATAATTACTTTGTCCTCTACCAGAAGATCAAGGCGATATCCCAATTCAAGCTTCTTACCTTTGTAAACCAATGGCATTGGAACCTGTTTTATTGCTGAAACACCAGCCTCAGAAAGTTCGTGATGAAGACATTCTTCATAAGCAGATTCCAGCAATCCAGGTCCCAATTGCTTATGAACCTTTACAGCACAATCAACGATTATCCCGGTAAGTTCCCTATACAATAATTCCATACGTCAGCGAGACAGATGAATTCTAAATATAGGAAAAGTAATGATTATTCGCAAACAACCCGTGCTTTTCTCCGTGCAGTCCGTGAAACCCGTGGTTAAAAATTCTAAATCGTTGCGCCTTTGCGTCTTTGCGTGAAAAGGTTTTCTACTTGTTCCAGTTCACTTTGGCCGATTTGACATCCCTTGAATTTGTGCCGATGTAAATTATAAAATCGCCTGGCTCCCAGTCGTATTTAAGATCGCTGCTATAAAACTTCAGGTCATCAGTTGTGATCTCAAATGAAACATCCGTTTTTTCGCCGGGTTTAAGCATGACTTTTTTGAAGTCTTTCAGTTCCTTTACAGGCCTTGAAATGGAGGCAACCGGATCCCGGATGTACAGCTGAACCACCTCTTCACCTGCATAATCACCTGTATTTGTCAGAGTTACAGTAGCTGTAAGATTTTCACTGCCGCTTAGAGAAGACTTATTCAGCTTCACATCCCCATAGCCAAAAGTTGTATAGCTCAAACCAAACCCGAATGGAAAGACAGGATCATTTGGCATGTCGAGGTATTTCGAAGTAAATTTATTATTCGGATCCATCGGCCTCCCGGTATTGAGGTGATTATAATACAACGGTATCTGCCCGACATTCGCCGGGAAAGTGGTTGTCAGCTTTCCGGAAGGATTATAATTCCCGAACAGCACATCCGCAACAGCATTTCCTGCTTCGATTCCCAGCGCCCATGTCTCCAGGATTGCCGGGACATTGTCCGCTTCCCACTTCAATGTCATCGGCCTGCCGTTAGCCAGAACCAGCACCACGGGCTTACCGGTCTTTACAAGTGCTTTGAGAAGATCCTGCTGGACCTTCTGAAGCCCGATGTCAGCCATGCTCGATGCCTCTCCCGACCATGACGAAAGCTCACCCATAACTGCAATAACAGCATCTGCTTTGTTTGCAGCCTGGATTGCTTCGTTAAGCATTTGTTCCGCAGTCTGTCCTGATTTTGATGCACCCTGCTGTGTCCTTGGGCCCAGGGGATTTGATGTTTTCAGGAGCAAAGGATTGTCTGTCATCTCAGAACCTTTTGCATAGATGAAGCTCACGGAATTCCCTGCAACATTTTTCAGTCCATCCATTATTGATACTATCTCTTTCGGATCACCTCCCATCGACCAGGTACCAAGCATGTCAGGCTTGCTGTCTGCCAGCTGTCCGACGACGGCGATTGTTCCGGATTTCTTCAGCGGAAGTAAATTCCTTTCATTCTTGAGAAGCACTATGGAACGTTGGGCGATCTCGCGGGCTGCCTGCCTGCTGGCCGGTGTAAGTACTTCCTTTTTGGATCTTTCCTCATTGATGTACCTGTACGGGTCGTCAAACAATCCAAGCTTGTATTTTGCTTCGAGCACTCGCCTGCACGCAAGATCGATGTCGTTCATGCTGATCCTGCCTTCATCGAGAGATTTTTTCAGGGTAGTGAGAAATCCCTCCCCCACCATATCCATGTCTGTGCCGGCTTTGAGAGCAAGAGCGGAGACTGCCTGCAGGTCCCCCATTCCATGTGCGATCATCTCGTTTGTGGCGGTGTAGTCAGTCACAACGAAGCCCTTAAATCCCCATTGATCCCTGAGAAGCTCCGTCAGAAGCCAGTGATTTCCCGTGGCGGGAATCCCATCGACGACATTGAAAGAAGTCATTAAGCTTCCTGCACCTGCATCGACCGCTGCTTTATACGGAGGCAGGTAATAATTGTACATAGTTACGCGGCTCATATCTACCGTGTTGTAGTCTCTTCCCGCTTCAGCAGCTCCATAGAGCGCAAAATGCTTCACGCATGCCATCATTGTGTTCGGCGCAGAAAGATCAGTTCCCTGGTATCCTCTGACAAGGGCAGCGGAGATAAGCGATCCGAGATAAGGATCCTCACCTGAGCCTTCGGCTATTCTTCCCCATCGTGGATCGCGTGCGATGTCCACCATAGGAGAATATGTCCAGGCTATACCGTTGGCGGTCGCTTCAGTCGCTGCGATCCTCGCGCTTTTCTCAGTGTAATTCATGTCCCACATGCAGCTCATTGCGAGAGGAATGGGAAAAATGGTGCGGTAACCATGGATCACATCCATCCCGAACAGCAACGGGATATGATTTACCGACTCTTTTATTGCAACATCCTGTGAAGCTTTCATTGAAGCCAGAGAAAAATCGTTGAGTATCGCACCGAGCTTTCCTGATCTGATCTTTTCCCTTGTTTTCTCATTCACAGTGCTTCCCGTCGTGAAGGACGCACCGGCATTCAGGTTAAGCTGACCGATCTTTTCCTCAATCGACATTTTGCTCATCAGGTCATTGATGAATGAATCCATTTTTGAATCCTGCGCATTCAAAATGTAAACAGGCATGACAAGCAGCAAAAGGACAAGCTTTTTCATTTTAATGATTTTTCGGCGTTGATTAACTCTATTCAAACAAAGATAGGCACAATCAAAATGGAAAACATTTTGAACCAGCGTTTGTTTAAAGGGAATATTTAACCCTTAAATCATTTATCATGGTAAATCAGAAGGCAAATTACATGGGGCTGGAGCTGAGAAGCCCGGTAATAGTAGGTGCAAACAATCTTGTCAAGAACACTGACAATCTCAAAAAAATCGAGGATGCCGGCGCCGGCGCTATCGTATATAAGTCCCTGTTCGAGGAGCAGGTAATGCTTGAAAACCTGGAGCTTTCTGAAAGGAAGACTGAGTATAACGAAAGACATGCAGAGTCCGTTACCGTGTTTCCTGAAGTCATCACGGATGGTTCCGAAATCGAAGAACACCTCATTGCTCTTAGAAAAGCAAATGAAACAGTTTCCATACCTGTATTCGGAAGCCTTAACGCGGTTTATGATGAAAGCTGGGTGGAATATGCAAAAAAACTGGAGGAGACAGGTATCGCAGGTCTTGAGCTCAATTTCTATACTGTTCCGGAAAAATTCGATACAGGATCGGAAGCAATTGAAACCCGGCAGGTGAATACATTGAAAGCTGTAAGGGAAGCTGTAAAGATCCCGATAGCTGTGAAGCTCAGTCCTTTTTATTCCAATCCACTTAAACTTATTGCCGATCTCGACAAAGCAGGAGCAAATGCATTCGTTTTATTCAACAGGCTTTTCCAGCCCGATATTGATGTGGAAACAGAAGAGCCTCACTTTCCCTACAATCTGAGCCACAGGGAAGATAACAGGCTGCCTTTGAGGTTTTCGGGATTGCTTTATGGGAATATCAATGCGTCGATATGTGCCAGCTCCGGGATACTCAGCGGTACTGATGTTATCAAGATGATACTGGCAGGAGCCGATACTGTACAGGTTGTAAGTGCATTGTACCTGAGCCAGATCGATGTCATCTCCAGGATGCTGAATGAAACAGAAGCATGGATGGAATCCAAGGATTACGATGCACTGGATGATTTCAGAGGCAAGCTGTCCAGGAAAAGATCCGGTGATAAGCTGCCATACCATCGTGCGCAGTACATGGATTTTGTGATGACGACCTCGGAGATACTGAAGAAATACAGGGTTGTGGGGTAATGAGGTGTGAGGCGTCAGGAGTCAGGAGTCAGGTGTCAGGAGTCAGCTGTGAGGAGTTAGGTGTGAGGCGTGAGGCGTGAGTTTCAATTTTATTTCGTTAATTTTGAGGTAAATTCCTCAATCTTAATGTAAATGAGATATCCTTTCTATACATGTCTTCTGAGTTTGTGCCTTATAATGCCGGGTTGCCGGACCGCACTTCAGTTTGGCCCGATGATGAAGCTTGCCGAAGAAGAGATCAGGGATGGAAATCTGACCCGTGCCATCACTATTGCGGACTCGCTGAAAGAGCTGAGCGCCGGAAACAGGACCGTATTTCTCAAAGCTGATTCAATCGCTGACATAGCATCAAGGATAAAGCTCGATTTTTCGTCAAACCCGGAAGAGACAATCAGCTTCATTGAGGGAAAGCTGGGCCCGGTAAGCCAGGATAAAATTTCTTCCTGGGAGAAAAAAGGCTGGCTTGAAGCAAGAATGATCGACGGCAAAAAAATGTACTTCAAACGTGCTGCTTCAAACCTGCTGCGCCTTGTAAAATTTCATGAAAACAAAGATCAGTGGAGAAGCGACCTGGCCAAAGACAGCGACATGATATCCAGGCTCAGCCATACTTCAGATGTCATTAATGCATATGAAGATGGATATGAACCTGAACCTGTGAGCATGAGAATAACTTATACCCTGACAATTCATGCAGATGCTGTTCCCGATGGTGAAACGATAAGGTGCTGGCTGCCTTACCCGCGAAAGGATATTGAAAGCCAGAAGAATATCGTCTTCCTCGATGCCACAGACCCTGATCATTACATTTCACCTGACTCTTCAGTTCACTCGACTGTTTTTATGAGAGCCAGGGCACGGCAGGGTGAACCGACAGTCTTCAGCGTATCATACACCTACGATTCATATCCCAGGTATGTCGATCCTGATTCCATCAAAAGTGTGCCATACGATACAAGTACATCGATTTACCGGAAGTACACCCGCCAGGAATTGCCGCATATCAATTTTTCACGCGAAGTAAAGAGGCTGGCTGACAGCATAACGGCTAAAGGTGACACTCCTGTCCAGGCGGTAAGAAAAATCTACCTGTGGTTCAAGGAGAACATGCCCTGGACAGGAGCGCTGGAGTATTCCACTATACCGGATATAACAAGGTATGCTGTGGGGCACCGCCGCGGCGATTGTGGTATCCAGACAATCCTTTTCATGTCGATGCTGAGATACAAGGGCATACCCGTAAGGTGGCAGAGCGGCTGGATGATGCCTCCCAACGCCGAAAACCTGCATGACTGGTGTGAAGTGTATTATGAAGGCACAGGCTGGGTGCCGGTCGATGTTTCATACGATCTCCAGGCCACCGAAAACAGGAAGGTCAGAGAATTCTACCTTACAGGCATTGATGCTTACAGGCTCGTTCTCAATACCGGCCTGGCAGGAGATCTCCATCCTCCCAAAGAGTACCTGAGAAGCGAACCTTATGATTTTCAGAGGGGGGAAGCCGAGTGGAGTGGCGGCAACCTGTATTTTGACAAGTGGGATTATGATATGGAAATAGAATATTTGAATTAAGTTTGGGTAAGAAAACCCGGACTAATTCTTCCCGTATCATGAAAAAACTTCCTTTCATTCTGCTTATCATACCGGCGATCTCGGCTGCCCAGATCCCCTATAAATATGTTGATCCCCTTATCGGAACGGGCAATGCCAAAACAGTCAGCGCACAGAAGCACGGATCGGGCACCGAGGAAAAAGGGCAGACCTTTCCTGCAGTTGGCCGTCCCTTCGGAATGACACAATGGACCCCGGAGACACGGACAACCGAGATCAAATGCGTCTCGCCTTATTATTTTAACGATAAATATATTACAGGTTTCCGCGGGAGCCACTGGATGAGCGGCAGCTGCACACAGGACTATGGCAGCATGACGATAATGCCTTTTACTACAGCTCTGCCGGATACTTTAAAACATATACCGTCTTCAAAGCTCAACCACAAAAATGAATCGGCGGCGCCGGCTTACTACAAGATAACACTCGATAACTCTATTACGGCAGAGCTTGCAGGTTCAGTCAGGTCAGGCATGATGAGATTCACTTATCCCGGGAAAGCTCCTTCATACCTTATCATAAGGATGAACAGCGACGAGAACCAGGGAAGAGTGTGGATCGATGCTAAGAATAATGAAGTGAGAGGTTACAACCCTGTCCACAGGCTTTACCAGGGAAGGGGCAAGCCTGCAGGATTCAGCGGTTACTTTGTCATAAGGTTCGACAGGCCGTTCAGCCCCTCCGACCTGCTCTGGTCGGAACAACAGCTTGTGCTCGATTTTAAGAACGAAAAAATCATAAATGTCAGGATCGGAACCTCATTCACAAGCCTTGAAGCGGCAGCAAAAAACCTTGACAGGGAAATACCAGCATGGGATTTTGAAAAGGTGAAGAAAGAGGGCGAGGACACCTGGCAGAAAACCCTCGGCAAAGTCCAGGCAGGAGAAGGCTCAGACGAAAATCTCATTAAATTCTATACAGCCCTCTACCACTGTTACCAGCTGCCACGGATTGCATGCGACACTGACGGAAGCTACCAGGGTTTTGCCGGAGACACCCTGATAAGGAAAGCCGAAGGTTTCGATTATTACGATGATTTTTCAATGTGGGACACATACAGGGCTCTTCATCCGCTGATGACAATACTGGAGCCTGAAAGAACATCACACATGATGAGGTCGCTTGTCCTTAAAGCCGAACAGGGCGGCTGGATGCCAATATTTCCGGCATGGTCGAACTTCACGGCGGCAATGATTGGAGACCATGTCAGCACGACGATTGCAGACGCGTATCTCAAAGGAATAAGGGGTTTTGATGCTGTAACTGCATGGAAGTATATGCGGCAAAATGCATTTGACAGCCCGTCTGACCTTGAATATAAAGACGGGAAAGGCCGCAGGGCCCTGAAAAGCTATCTCCGGTACGGTTACATCCCGCTGGAAGACAGTGTGCTGGATGCATTTCACAGGTACGAACAGGTATCCAGGACACTCGAATACGCTTTTGACGATTATGCTCTTGCAAGGTTTGCAAAAGAAACCGGGAAAGAGGATGATTACCAGGCACTCATCAAACGCTCCGGGAACTGGAGAAATGTATTTGACAGGCAGGCAGGGTTTGTGCGGGCAAAGCATGCTGACGGCAAATGGATCGATCCTTTTGATCCATACCGCAAAGCATCATACATATGTGAAGGAACGCCTTTTCAGTATACGTGGTATGTTCCTCAGGACATTCCGGGTCTTATTGATGCAATGGGAGGAATTGAGCCTTTTGCTGCAAAGCTCAACGATTTTTTCGACAAGGGCTATTACTGGCACGGGAACGAAACAGATCAGCAGGCGCCATATCTTTTCGCAATGGCTGGAAAGCCTGAGAAGACACAGGAATGGACCTCAAAGATAATCGCTGAAGAATACGGAACCGGTCCCGGCGGACTGAGCGGCAATGAGGATGCCGGCCAGATGTCTGCATGGCTGGTGTTTTCGATGATGGGATTCTATCCTGTTTGTCCAGCCTCTAACCAGTATGTGATAACAAAACCTGCTTTTGATGAGATCAGGATACTTCTGCCCGGAGGCAGGTTCTTCCTGATCAGCCAGGTGAGAAAAGACAAATCAGGCAAATATGTCAAAACCGTTACGATGAACGGAGGCAGGTGGGATAAATGGTATATCAACCACGAAGATATTATTAAAGGAAGCAGGTTTACATTTTTGATAAACTGATTGCCCGCTCTGAATCTCCTCCTTCCCTGAGCCCTCAGCCCTGTGCCCTCAGCTCAAAAGGCTTCCCACCTGGTAGATGCTGAACGACATAAGCCACGCAACACCTGTCGTGTAGATGACAATGAATGCTGCCCATTTCCAGCTGCCGGATTCGCGGCGGATTGCAGAAACAACCCCGATGCAGGGGAAGTAGGTAAGTATGAAGATCATGAAAGCGAATGCTACAAGCGGCGTGAAAAGCGCATTACCTTCATCATCAGTCTGATTCTGTATTTTCTGAACAAGCGAGGTATGCCCTGAATCATCTCCTGCATTGAACAGTACACCCATGGTGCTGACCACCACTTCCTTGGCTGCCAATCCTGAAAGAAGGCTCACACTCAGCCTCCAGTCAAACCCCAGGGGCTTCATCACCGGCTCGATCACATGTCCCAGCATGCCAAGAAACGACCTCTCCTGCTGATTGCCATGGTCCTGAACGGTAACAGCCTCCATGGATTTGGTGGATATTGAAACTCCCGTCAGGGGAATAGTGTTTGAAGCTTTTTTTATTTCAGTACGGGGAAAATTGCTCAGTACCCAGACGATCATCGAAGCAAGGAGGATAACTCCCCCGATCTTTTTCATGTACAGCTCCGTCCTGAACCATACATGCTTGACAATGCTTCGCGCAGTAGGTATGCGATAAGGCGGAAGCTCCATAACAAAGGGTATTTCAGGAGTTTTGAAAAAAGCTTTTTTCAGGATAAAGGCAGAGATAACCGCGAAGATCATTCCGAGCATATAAAGAAGGAAAAGCATCGATCCCTGGTTCTTTGCAAAAAAGGCGCTGATAAAGAGTATGTACACAGGCAGCCTGGCACTGCACGACATGAACGGTGTAATCAGCATCGTGATCATCCTGTCGCGTTTGCTCTCGATTATCCTTGTCGCCATTATAGCGGGCACATTACAGCCGAATCCCATGAACAAGGGAATGAACGATTTTCCATGCAGGCCGATCTTGTGCATTATCTTGTCCATGAGGAATACTGCCCTTGCCATATAACCCGTATCCTCCATGAACGATATAAACAGAAACAGTATGATGATATTCGGGAGGAAGACTACCACACCGCCGACACCTCCGATGATCGCACCTACAAAGAAGTCCCGTATGATCCCTTCAGGCAGGATGTTCGTAAGACCTTCCGATAAGCCGGCTATCCCTGCTTCCATCCAGTGCTTGGGATACCCCCCCAGGGTGAAAGTGGCAAAGAATGTGAGCCACATGAATGCGACAAAAATCGGGATGCCCCAGTATTTATGCGTAAGCCAGGTGTCGAGCATCCTGCTTTTCTTCTGCTGTTCAGATTTATTCAGCGAAAGCGTCTCCCTGAGGGCACCTGAAATAAACCCGTAGCGTACGTCTGTAATGATCGATTCGACCGGATCGGAAAACAGCTTTTCGAGCCTTGCATATTCTTTTCGGGCTGTTTCAATAATTTCATCGGAATTGACGCACCTGGTGATGGATTGGGAAAATTCCCTGTCATTTTCAAGAAGCTCTATTGCAAGGTACCTCGACGAAACTATGTTCGTGAATTCGGCATTCTCCCTGATCTTTATCCTTGAAGAAATTGCGCAGATGGCATTCTCTATTTCAGTCCCGTAATTAATATGAATGTGCCTTACGGAAGGTTCCCTGCTCTCATAGACACTTATGATCTTGTCAAAAAGCTCCCGTATACCCTTCCCTTTCGAGCTCACAGTCGGTATAACAGGGACTCCCAGCAGCCTTCCCAGCGATTCATGATCGATACTGTCACCTTTCTTTTCGAGCTCATCGAACATGTTAAGGGCAATCACCATCTGGACTCCCATATCGATGAGCTGTGTTGTGAGGTACAGGTTCCGTTCCAGGTTCGAGGCATCTATTATGTTTACGATTAGGTCCGGTTTATTGTCGAAGATGAAATTTCTCAGGTAAATTTCCTCGGGTGAGTAGCTCTTCAATGAATAGGTACCGGGAAGATCTACAACTGAGAAGGTGTAACCGGACTGAACATACTCGGCTTCCCTTGAATCAACCGTGACACCAGCGTAATTTCCCACTTTCTCCCTCGAGTGGGATGCATAATTGAAAAGAGTTGTTTTTCCTGAATTAGGATTCCCGACAAGTGCAACCTGAATGTGGCGTGAATATTCAATAAGTTCCCTCTCCTCTTCAAATGCCGGCAAAGTCCCTCCGAAAGGCTGAAATTCCCTTACCGACGGACCACGCCCGACTTCAATAAGCTGGGCTTCGCTGTTTCGCAGCGAAAGATGATAATCCATTATTTTATATTCAACGGGATCCTTAAGAGGCGCTTTCTTAATTACAGTGATTTTTCTGCCAACAACAAAGCCCATTTCTGAAAGCCGCTGCCTGAAACGTCCGCGGCCCTTGATTTTCAGAATGATCCCCTCTTCCCCTTCATTCAGATCATACAAAGTTGTCATCGGGTAAAGAACGGAATTTCACGTCATAAATTGTTGCATATATGACAAATACGATAAGAATGAGGCTAACGGTTATTGTCTGGTAATCAATCAAGTTTCACCTTGACGACCACCTTCTTTACCTGGGTCTGAATTGAATCAGCCTTCATACCGGGCTTATGTATTTCAGAGGGGAAAAAGATAAAGAAATTGCCGGGTGTGGCTTTATGATAAGCGCTGTCCGCTACAGTCATGAATTCAATATCCTT
Organism: Bacteroidales bacterium; assembly: GCA_035299385.1. GTDB lineage: Bacteria > Bacteroidota > Bacteroidia > Bacteroidales > VadinHA17 > LD21. The sequence goes on from DATGWQ010000136.1 coordinate 12,618, forward strand.
GGTCTCGTCATAAGGAGTTACAGTTTCCTTTTTAGCCGACAGAGGCGCTATGCCAATCTGTTCAAGTCCGGATATAACATATTGAATATCTGCATATTTGCGATGAACTTCAAATTTTCCTTCACCTTCATTTTTCGACAGGTATTCGGTTACAGTGGCATACAGGTTGTTCCCGTCGATGTCAATTCGTTTAACCTCAAGCTTGGTAAGATCATGAAGACTGAGGAATTTAAATGCCTTGTCCCATCTTTCCTTATTCTTAAAATAAGAGACAGCGAATTCCCTCTTATTAACTGAAGCATCGGGCTTTACAGTCCAGCCATTCAGCCATTCGCCTTTCTGAAACCATTGGTCAAGCTTTGCTTCACTCCAGCGGGATGGATCGGAAGAGCATCCGAAAATTCCCAAAATTCCACCTAGTACCATAAGTTGAAGAATTATTTTTTTCATAATGAGGTTATTTGTTTCAAAAATAAAAATATTCCACGGTTTGTGAGTTCCTCGCAAATAAATTAAATTTACAGTACACAGCAAAATATTTCAGGATATGAAAAGGATATTGATTCTGGTTTCGATAGTTATGCTGATTTCCAGCATGAATCTGACAGCTCAGGACTGGCCTCAGTTCAGAGGGACAAACCGCGACAGCAGGGTTACCGGATTCAAGGTACCCGCGCAATGGCCTGCAGAGCTTACACAGGTATGGAAAGTGCAGGTTGGCACCGGAGATGCAACACCGGCGCTTGCCGGAAAGAAATTATACCTGAATACGCGGCAGGGAAATGATGAAGTAATCCTCTGCCTTGACGCTGCCACCGGAAAAGAGCTCTGGAAAAACACTTATCCCTCAAGCGCTGTAACCGGTCCGGCAGCCAGCCATCCCGGTCCCAGGAGCACGCCTGCAGTATCGAACGGCAAAGTGGTGACTTTCGGAGCTTCGGGGATACTCTCCTGCCTCGATGCATCGAACGGCAAGGTATTATGGAGGAACGATAATTCCGAAAATGCATATCCGCAGTTTTTCACGGGAATGTCGCCGCTGATTGTCGACAATCTCTGCATTGCCCATCTCGGCAAAAAAGATAACGGGCGTGTTGTCGCCTTTGATCTTAATACCGGCAAAGAAAAGTGGGCATGGACAGGCGAAGGGCCCGCATATGCTTCACCCTCGCTGATGACAGCAGATGGGAAAAAGCAGGTTGTTGTGCAGACAGAGAAAAACCTGATGGGCCTCGATCTTGCCGATGGAAAGCTTCTCTGGCAGGTAGCAACAGAACCGGCTCAGAGATTTTATAACTGCGTCAGCCCTTATATTGACGGAAATACAATTTTTGTCACAGGGCAGGGCACCGGCATCAAGGCTGTGAAAATAGAGAAGGGAATAAAGGACCTCTGGGCAAACAAGGAAGTCGGGGCAAAATGGAACACCCCTGTTCTGAAAGCCGGCTACCTTTACGGGTTCACTGATCAGAAGAGGGCATATTGCGTAAATGCCTCAACCGGTGAAACTGCATGGGTGGATAATACGCCAAGCAGCGATTTTGCGACGATTTCCGATTGCGGTGACGTATTGATAGGAATGCCCAGCACAGGTAACCTTATTGTCTTCAAGGCGGATCCGAAAGCATATAGCGAAGTTGCAAAATACAAAGTTTCAGAAACGCCGGTTTATGCTTTTCCGGTTATTTCAGGAAAGAGCATCTATATAAAAGATGCGGAGAACCTGACGATGTATACGATTAAATAGCCTGGTACTAGGTACTGGGTCCTGGGTACTGGGTAGATCCGTGTAGTTCTGAAATCGAACCAGCACCCAGCACCTAGCACCCGGCAAGCTACCAGATCTTTTCCATTAGCAGGATATTCCTGAGCTCATTGGAAGTAATATTTTCACGGATTTCCCCGGTCTTGAAGACCGAGATATGGCCCGTCTCTTCTGAGACAACAATTATTATGGCATCGGATCTTTCAGACATTCCGATAGCCGCCCGGTGGCGCATGCCATACCTCGACGGTATGTTAACCCTTTCCGTTGTGGGAAGCGGGCATCTTGCAGCAAGTATCACGCCGCCTTCGATCAGTACGGCACCATCGTGAAGGGGTGTATTCTTGAAAAAAATGGTCTCGAGAAGCTCTGAGCTGATCCTTGCCTTCAACAACTCTCCTCCGTCGGAGAAGATAACCAGGCTGCTTTTGCGTCCTATCACTATCAGCGCGCCGGTGTTCTTCTGTGACATTGACTCGCAGGCACGCACGATCTCCTCTGCTTCCCTCACGTTGGTTCCATAATCCACTGCAGACTGCAATCCGGTAAATGAGAATCCCCGCCTCATTATGAACCTGTTTCCAATTACCAGCAGGAATCTCCTGATCTCCTGCTGAAAAACTATAACCAGGGCAAGAACGCCCAGCCCAACAACCTGGCCAAGAAGCGCAGCTGTCATCTCCATGTTCAGCGCCCTTACAATAAGATAAGTAACGTAGATGAGAAAGATCGTTATAAAGATGCTGAAAGCGGCAGTACCTCGTATGATCCTGTAAATCTGGAATAATATAAGGGCTACCAGGGAAATATCTATTATGTCTATCAGGGTAATCTGGAGCGGCATGTTGGGATGAAAATGAAGCCTAAAATTAATGAAATCCCGCTTTTTTTCAGAATCAAATAGTCAGATTATGAAGAATTTTTGTTAAATTTATATTAACCTGCTTACCAGCTTCACAGCTTCGACTGCCTCCCTGACATCATGTACCCTCAGGATATCAGCCCCGTTCAACAGGGCCGCAGTGTTGAGTACAGTTGTGCCATTAAGGGCGTCTTCGGCCGATACGCCAAGGGTTTTCCACACAGTGGTTTTACGTGAAAGTCCGGCCAGTACAGGCAACCCGGCTACTGAGAATTCCCTGAGCCTTTTGAGCATCTCGAAATTCTGGCTGACGGTCTTGGAAAATCCGAAACCAGGGTCAATGATAATGTCCTTCACTCCAGCCGCCCTCAGGCTCACAATTTTTGGCGCAAACCACCTGAGGATATCTGCAACAACATCGTCATATTCGGTATTATGCTGCATTGTACGGGGATCTCCGCGCATATGCATGAGAATATAAGGCACATTCAGGCGCGCCACAACTGAAAACATTTCCCTGTCGAGCTCTCCGCCTGAGATATCATTGATCATCGCAGCCCCGTACTCCACGACTGCCCTACCTGCAATTTCAGACCTGAAAGTATCGATTGAAAGCACGGCCTCCGGAAACTCCCTGGTAATTACACCTAAAGCTGCAGATACGCGGTCCCATTCTTCAAGAGGTGTGATATCGCCTGCTCCTGGGCGTGAGGAGTATCCACCGATATCGAGAATGTCGGCTCCTTCAGAGATCATCTTCGTGGCAGCATTTATAATCTCCTTTCCGGTGCCATACCGGCTGCCTGTGTAAAAGGAATCCGGGGTAACGTTGATTATACCCATTACTTTCGGCACTGAAAGGTCGAGAAGACGGCCTTTTACATTGATAAAACGGGGTCTGGTGATCAAGATTAAATGATTTATTACGACTAAATTAGTCAAAAATAGCAAAGAACCGCATCTCAACTGATCAACACCTGTCTCACCCTCTCCGGAATCAACATGAACTCACCCCCTCCTGTTCCCCTCTCTGCTAACGCAAAGAGGGGGATGCCTTGGTAATCTGATTCTTCTTACCCCCTCTCTAACGCATTAGAGAGGGGGCAGGGGGTGAGTTCCGTGATGACAGAGGGTGAACTCTTACGAAGTATATTTTATTACATTTGCATCAAACGATAAAACATAAGCGATGAAGCTATTTGTCATTGAGGGGATTGACGGCGCAGGTAAATCGACACAGATAAGGTTGCTCAGGGAATTCTTTTCAGGAAGCGGGTACAGGAATGAATTCCTCCATTTCCCAAGAACGGATGCTCCTTATTTCGGCGAGCTTATTGCAAGGTTCCTGAGAGGTGAATTCGGCACTCTTGGCGAAGTAAATCCCTACCTTGTGGCTATGCTTTATGCGGGCGACAGGAAAGATGCATCAGACATGATAAAAGGCTGGCTGAATGAGAAAAAAATTGTATTCCTCGATCGTTACACCTATTCCAACATAGCTTACCAGTGCGCAAAATTGGCCGATGCAAATTTGCAGGATGCTCTGAAAGACTGGATACTCGCACTTGAATTCGACCACTTCAGAATACCAAAACCAGACCTGAATATCTTTCTTGATGTACCGTTTTCATTCACAGAAAAAAAACTGACGGCGGCAAGGTCAGGAAACGATCGCGAATACCTCAACGGAATAAAAGACATCCACGAGGAAAATCTTGCTTTCCAGAGGAGGGTCAGGGAAATGTATGTACGAGTTTCAAAGACTGACAACCGGCTGGCGCTCATCAACTGTTCGGATGAAAAAGGGGAAATGCTCCCGCAGGACAAAATATTCAATGCTGTTCTAAAACTGCTGAAGGAAAGAAACTTACTCTGAGATGAAAATTTTGAAGCTGGCGGCAATAGTGCTCACCGGGACAGTGTTCATGTTCTCAGGCTTTGTAAAAGGCGTCGATCCTCTTGGTTCAGCTTACAAGTTCCATGATTACTTCACCGCCTTCGGGCTGCAGGCCCTGAACTTCCTTAGTCTGCCGCTTGCAATACTGCTCTGCACGGCGGAGTTTTTTGCAGGGTTCAGCGTAATAACAGGAATTATGCGAAAACAGGGGATCCTGCTCATGACGATCCTCATGGCCATCTTCACGCCTCTTACCCTTGTGCTAGCACTTACCAATCCCGTTTCGGACTGCGGTTGCTTCGGCGATGCGGTGAAGCTTACGAACTGGCAGACATTCATAAAAAACATCATCCTCGATATACCCGTATTATTTCTGCTTATCACAGAAGGTCGCAAATCTGAAGCCCCCCTTTGGCGGATCGGGGGTAAAAAGATCAAATCCCTCAATTGGGGGTTGGGAGCCGTGATTCTATTTATCGGTTTCTGTATTTATAATCTGATTTACCTCCCTGTAATTGATTTTCTTCCTTATAAGACAGGAACGCGGATAGCCGACAAGATGATCGTACCGGAAGGAGCCAGTCCCGATGTTTACATAACCACCTTTATTTATGAGAAAGACGGCGTGAAAAAAGAATTCACTCTTGAAAATTATCCTGCTAATGACACGTCGTGGAAGTTCATAGACCAGAGATCTGTCCTTAAAGAAAAGGGTTATGTCCCGCCTGTACACGATTTTGCCATCACCGATTCTGCCGGGGAGGATATCACAGGCAGAATACTGGGCAGCAAAGGCTATACGCTCCTCATGGTCTCTAAAAAACTCCGGGATGCCGGGAAGAAGCATCTCGCCGAAGGTTTTGAAACAGGAAAGTATGTCATGAACAAGGGCGTTCAGCTTTATGTTCTCACTGCATCAGGAATGGAAGAAATTAAAAGGTACGGATCCGGGTTACCTGTATGCACTGTGGATGAAACAACCCTCAAAACAATGGTAAGGGCGAATCCCGGGTACCTTCTTATAAAGGACGGCGTGGTAACGGATAAATGGTCGTGGGCAAACCTGCCAGGCAAAGAAGCAATCGGATTTGAAAAATGATTATTAACTTTAATATTTCAAAAACTTTAAAAAAACAACTCATGAGAAAAAAGATCGTAGCCGGCAACTGGAAGATGAATATGGATCTTCAGGAAGGATTGAAATTTGCTGCTTCTGTTGACAGGCACTTCAGGGAAAACCCACAATCAAAAGCACAGGTTATTCTCTGCACTCCCTTCATCCACCTGCCCGGGGTTGCCGAAATACTGAAAAGCGGTAATGTGATGCTCGGTGCACAGAACTGCGCATCAGAAGCATCAGGCGCATACACAGGCGAAGTATCTGCATATATGGTTAAAAGCACAGGTGCACAATACGTCATCATTGGTCATTCTGAAAGAAGGAGTTATTACCATGAAGATGATAAAACACTGAATAAAAAGACACTGCTGGCACTCAATGCCGGACTGAAAGTTATTTTTTGCGTGGGTGAAGTTAAAGCTGAAAGAGAAGAAGCAAAACATTTCATCGTTGTAAAGAGGCAGCTCGAAGAAGGGCTGTTCAATCTTTCAGAGGACCAGATGAACAGTATAATTGTGGCTTATGAGCCTGTGTGGGCAATCGGCACTGGCCTCACCGCAACACCCGACCAGGCTCAGGAGATGCATAAATATATCCGCGACCTGGTAAGGGATAAATTCGGGAAGGATTGCGCTAACAAGCTTCCGATACTCTATGGAGGCAGCTGCAAACCATCAAATGCAGGTGAGATATTCTCGAAATCCGATGTTGACGGCGGACTGATCGGCGGCGCCTCACTGAAGAAGGAAGATTTTGCGGGCATTG
>DATGWQ010000137.1:0-1796 GCA_035299385.1 Bacteroidales bacterium
CTAAATCCCCCATATGGGGGACTTAGGTTCCGCTTACGGTGAGAATCTCAATGCTCCTTCCCCCACTTGGGGGAAGGTTGGGTTAGGGGCTATACTTCGGCAGGAATTTCGTTTTTGAGGAACTCCCTTACCACATACTGCAGTATCCCGCCGTTTTTGTAATAAGCAATTTCAGTATTTGAATCGAGCCTGAGCATTGCATTGAACTCCTTTACATTTCGTGAAGGATCGGTCGCTGTTATTTTAATGATCTTTCCCGGGGTGACGTCTTCCGATATCAGGAGATCGAAATATTCATCTCCTTTGAGCCTCAATGTTGCAAGAGTGTCACCGGGCAAAAGCTGGACAGGCAGGACACCCATGCCCACAAGATTGCTTCTGTGGATCCTTTCGAAGCTTTCGGCGATAACTGCCCGGATGCCAAGAAGTGATGTTCCTTTCGCAGCCCAATCGCGTGAAGAACCGCTGCCGTAATCCTTACCCGCGAGAACTACAAGCGGTGTAAGACTTTCCTGGTATTTCACCGCAGCATCAAAAACAGGCATTACCCGGCTTTCGGGAAAGTACATCGTATACCATCCCTCCCGGTCCGCCAGTTCATTCTTCAGCCTCACATTGGCAAAAGTTCCCCTGATCATCACTTCATGATTTCCCCTCCTCGAACCATAGGAGTTGAATTCTACTTTTACGACTCCATGCTCCTTCAGGTAAATCCCTGCAGGTGAATCATCCGATATGGAGCCGGCCGGAGAGATGTGATCTGTGGTGACCGAGTCGCCAAGCTTCAGCAGCACCCTTGCAGCCATGATGTCGTTAATTTTTTCAGGCTCTTCAGGCAGATCCATGAAAAACGGAGCTTCCTTGAGATAAGTGGAGCTTTCCTTCCATTCGTACACATCACCGGCCGGGGCTTCCAGGGCATTCCACTTCTCGTCTCCCTTAAAAATTTTGCTGTAATTCTCAACAAAATCGTTTGAATCGAGAACTTTGTTCATCACTGCATTGACCTCCTCAGACGATGGCCATATATCTTTCAGATAAATAGGTTCGAGATTCGGATCGTAGCTTATCGGTTCCGAGTGAAGATCTATATCGACCCTTCCCGTGAGGGCATAAGCAATCACCAGGGGTGGGGAAGTGAGAAAATTCATCTTTACCATCGGGTGGATCCTGGCTTCAAAATTCCTGTTACCCGACAGAACAGAAGCCACGACAAGGTTGCTTCCCGCAACTGCCTGGTGAATGGGCAGCGGCAAAGGCCCGCTGTTGCCGATACAGGTTGTACAGCCGTACCCGACAACATGGAATCCAAGGGCCTCGAGGTAGGGCAGGAGCCCTGCTTTTTTAAGGTACTCAGTTACAACCTGTGAACCCGGGGCAAGGCTGGTCTTAACCCATGGTTTTGTCGCAAGGCCAGCTTCAACCGCTTTTTTTGCAAGAAGCCCTGCACCGATCATCACGCTGGGATTTGACGTGTTTGTACAGCTGGTTATTGCTGCAATCACCACAGATCCGTCGCTGAGCAGGTATTCAGAGTTGCCCGTAGTTATCCGTGCACTTTTCAGACCGGCGATCTTTTTTACTTTATTCTGGACGCCTATACCGGCCGATTCCATTTTTTGATCGTCCATCTCCTGCTCGGGCATGCTTTCGATAATATGTCCACCTTCATCGGACCATTTGCCCACCGGCCTTTCATCGGGAGAAATATATTCTCTTTCATACGTTTTCCTGAGTATGTCTATGAAGTTGTTCTTAAGCTGAGACAGTTCGATCTTGTCCTGCGGGCGTTTCGG
>DATGWQ010000138.1:0-5097 GCA_035299385.1 Bacteroidales bacterium
CCTTATCAGCTATGAAGGCGATAACGATGGCGTGTTCGTCTCGCCGAAGCTTTCGCTCGGGATGAGGGACATCCCTGTTTCGGTGTTTTTCCAGGCCACGCAGGAGCTGGTGAGCAATATAGAGCCGGGACCGGGGTTTAAATGGAATATCGGAATGTCTTATAGTTTCTGAAAAGGATCACACGAACTCACCCCCTCGGTCCCCCTCTCTGCTATCGCATGAGAGGGGGAAGCCTACGGAATCAGCTTTTCTTCGCCCCTACGGGGCTTATGGAAAATAATTAATCCACGGTTTCTACCAACATATCGCCCCTACGGGGCTGAAGATGTTGCGCGAAATTCTTTACATCTTCTTAACCCTTCCCCCTCCCAATAGCTATCGGGACCCTACCCTCGCCTCGACTCCGCTCGGCGACCACCTGTAGGCGAGGGGTGCCAATGGAATATGATTTCAGGGCAGGGGTGCCTACGGAATATGGCTTTTCCTGATGCCTGATGCCTGACGCCTTTTTTTGTTATATTTAAATACATTTCTACAAGCCATGGACCACAAAGAATTCATCCTCCGTCTCCTCGCCGCCCTCTTCGCCGGGCTCGTCATCGGTATTGAACGCGAATGGCAGAACAAGCCGGCAGGCCTCCGCACCAACACCCTTGTCGCGACAGGCTCCGCACTGTTTGTCATGCTATCCGTTCTTATCACAGTCACCTACGGGAAGATCCCCGACGTGACGAGGATCATCGGCCAGGTCGTGACAGGCATCGGGTTTCTCGGGGGCGGGATAATCTTCAAGGAAGGCACCGACATACACGGGCTCACCACGGCAGCGACCGTCTGGTGCAGCGCCGCCGTGGGATGCCTGGCAGGAGCGGGGTTCTTCGTGGAGACGCTCATAGGCGTCGTTGCGGTAGTGTCGGTCAACCTGCTGCTGGTGCCGCTGGATAAATGGATGGAGAAGAGAGCGAAGGAAGGAGGAGGGAGGCTGAGGAAGAGGGAATAGAGGCGTCAGGCGTCGGGCGTCAGGCGTCAGGGAGGCGACAGGCGACAGGCGTCAGGCGTCCGGGAAAGGCGACAGGCGTCAGGAGGCATCAGGCGTGGGGCGTCAGGCGTCAGGTCGGGAACGATGCTTAATTAAGCTTGTTATCATGGCGCTGATTTCTGAACAATCTTTTTCGAGTTCATTATAGATTTCCTGAGACAAATACCCAATTTCAGTGGCAATTATAAGCTGTGTTCTCAATTCTGATGTTGAGCCCCGTGCAATGAAAAAGTGTCTTAAAATCAAAGTCATTTTTGATTTTACCGGAGTCAGTCATTTTGTAGATTTTAACACAAAGATCCTTGGCTTTTTGCCATACAACAAGTTGTTTAAAGTTTCCCATAATGCAGCGATTTAATCTATTATGATGGGTAATTTACGAAATAATAATTAGGCTTCAGGCCTCAGGCATCAGGGGAAATCCAACCTGACGCCCGACTCCCGACGCCTGACGACCGACGCCCGACGCCTCAGTCTTAATCTTTTCATACACTAAATCCCTTGTTTCATACAGTAAATTTGTGATTTCGTACAGTCTTTAACCAAATCTTAATAATTTATTAATGTTATTTCTAAATTTAGCGGCTTGGGTAATTCCCGGGGGAGGGAACCAGCATTGAAAATGGGATTGTTCGGCCGCGGCCTAAAGTATTGAATAGTAAATATTTGATACAATGGGTGGTGTGACTGACGGGGCGAAAGCATTGATAATGGCCTCATACGCCGGCCTGGCTTGCTTCACATGAAACATTTTTTTTTTAAATCAATATTTTTCTCAACTTTCTTTTGATAGCAAAAGAACCGAGCAACTGAGAACTGGCTTGCGCGAAGGATTCCCCTCCCCGGAGGGGGCAGGGGTGGGTTTCTTCTTTCCTTTGCGCCTTTGCGTCTCCCGACGCTATCGGTCGGGATCTACGCTGCGCTTCGATTTGCGTGAAATACACCGATCACCGATCACCTTTCTCAGGCGTCAGGCGTCAGGCGTCAGGCGTCAGGCGGATTTCATTCCCGATTCCCGATTACCGATTGGTTCTAAAAGGGGGCAGGGGTGGGTTTCTTTAGATTAAATACAAATTACTCCATTAACATTTTTTCACATTAATGCCGTTATTCCCTGAATAATAATGTTTAACGGCATTCCCTGAAGCATGTTAAACACTCTCAAAAGCCTGTCTCTCAGAAAATCCAGTTGCGTGACAAAAAATAAAACTCAATTTTGCGGCCGTCTTGTTGAAAAATATTATTGGATTTATAGTTTTTCCGGTTCAGGCTCATTCTGTAGCAAATAGCATCTAAGTAATACATCTACAGCTAAATAACGAAGATTGAGACTGTGACTGACGGAGCGGAAGCATTACCGGAGGCAATCTGAGGTGTCAGGGGTCAGGTGTCAGGGGTCAGGTGTCAGGTGTCAGGTGTCAGGTGTCAGGTGTCAGGAGTTTTCATGACACACAAAATGGTAAATAGCTTTAAAGATCTTATTGTACATCAGAAAGCTCATAAGCTTGCTTTTGAGATTCATGAAATTTCACTTAAATTTCCCAAAGAAGAAATTTATTCATTAACAGATCAGATAAGAAGATCTTCCAGATCGATCAGCGCAAATATTGCTGAGGCCTGGGCCAAAAGGAAGTACGAGAAGGTTTTTGTTAACAAACTTACTGATTCTCTTGGTGAAGAACATGAAACCTCAGACTGGCTGGATTATAGTTTGGAATTTAAATATTTAACGATAGAAGAATACAATCATTTTGTTGATGGTTATAAGGAAGTAAGGAGAATGCTTATTGCAATGATCAATGATCCTGGAAAATGGTGTCTCTGATTCCCTGATACCTGACTCCTGACACCTGACACCTTCACCAAAAGGCCTCATTCACCCAATTCAGCCTACAAAAATGCCAAATATGAAAAAACTTCTTCTTTCCCTCAGCCTCACCTGCCTGGCCGCCACCCCCGCCTACACTCAAATGGTAAACCCCAACAAGCCCTTCACCACCCTCTCCTCCGAACCGGGCTGGTACTCCCAGACAGAGATAGCCGCAGGATTCGGCCTCGGCGAAACGGAACCCGATTATTCAGCAAGCTTCATCGGCCTTACCGAGATCGGCGGTTTCCAGTTCACAAAAAACATCAATGCCGGCCTCGGCACCGGCCTGCTCTTCTATAACGGCGGCACAATGATGCCCTTTTTTATCGACTTCAGGTATAAATTTGACGCCAAAACGGTAACTCCCTATATGTTCGAACAGGCAGGAGCGCTGCTCAGGTTCGATAGTTTCAAGGATTCAAAGGTCTTCGTTACCCTCGGCGGAGGCGCACAATATGCGATTACCAGGAGGATGGCGGTCAACCTTGGGGTGGGACTGATGTTGCAGTCTCAAACGTCTCGCGACTCGTTTGTCACCCTCCGTGGTGGATTCACGTATATGTTCTAGCATTCCACTTGCTTACGCGATGGATTCCCCTCAATTTTTCATTTTTTTCAACTTTCTTTTTGCAGAAAAAGAAAGGTTGCAAAGAAAAGCTGCCGAAAATGGCAACTTCAGCTTTTTTTGGCCAGTTGGCGCAAGCCATTTACGCACCCAAAAAAAGCTGCAAGTCCTGACGCTTACGGTCAGGATGCTGACTAAAACGTCAGCATTCGCGCCTTTTTGGGTTTTGCAACCGCACCTGCTAAAGTAGAAGATTCATTAAGTTCGTTGTGAGAATTGGCATGCGCAAGGGATTCCCCTCCCTGGAGGGGGCAGGGGTGGGTTAGATGTCCTTGGATTTTGGATCGGCCTCAGAGAATTTTGGGCTTCTGAGCGGAGCGAAGACTGAAATGCTAATACTTCAGGTGCGAAATGTTTTGAGCCTTGAAGCGAAGGCTAAAGTAAGCGTTACTGTCTGAGCGTAGCGAGTTGTAACGCGTGATCAAGGCTCAAAACATGAGCCCCCAAAATTATCTGCAGCCTTGATTTTTTTGGTTACTTTTTTGTATCAAGACAAAAAAGTAACTTGGGGCTTGGGGCGAATAGCCCCAAATAAATAACTGATTAAATATTGATTAATCAACCACCCCGGCCAGGATGGAATCCTTAAAAGCAATAAATCGGTGATCTGGCCACCCCTCCTTCAAAAGGAGGGGAGAATACCCGGAATTAAACCTTCATAACCCCCGATATAAGATCCTGAAATGAATTATTCAAAGAAAATCATTCTTCTCCTCACAGCAACACTCATGCTTAACGCCTGCGTGACAACCAAAAAACTCACTTATCTCCAGTCTGAAGCCGCAGCTCCCCAGGCCGGCGAGATCACCTCCGTAACCCCCGCCGCCTATCGTGTCCTCCCCTACGACAACCTCTTCATCCGTGTCGTAACCCCCGACCCCAAGGTCTCCGAGATGTTCAACACGCTGCCGGTGACAACCTACAGCATAAACATGACCGAGCAGACGGCCGACGTGGTGAGCTATCCTGTCGACGGCAACGGTGACATTATCCTTCCTTATATCGGCAGGGTGAGCGTGGCCGGTAAGACGCTGGGCGAGATAACCGTTGAGGTTGAAAAGGAGCTGAAGGAGATGGTTAAGGATCCTGCTGTAACGGTGAAAATGGTGAATAACTATGTGAGCCTTCTCGGCGAGGTGAAGAACCCGGGTAAATACCCGGTCTACAAAGACCGTCTCACGATATTCCAGGCGCTTGCAATGGCAAACGACCTTACCGACTTCAGCAACAGGCAGAAGATCCAGCTCATCAGGCCTACAGCGAGCGGCAACATCATAAAGGAGTTTTCGCTGAATGACATCTTGATAATGTCTTCTGAAGCGTATTATGTTATGCCGAATGATGTTATCTATGTGAAGCCCATGAAGGGAAGGATTTTTCGTTTGAACGAGTTTCCGTATTCACTCATGTTGAGTACCGTTACGACGTTTGTTCTTATATTAAACGTTGTTAAATAAAGGTGCTGGGTCCCAGGTCCTGGGTGCTGGTTCGATGATCATCAACCCGAAGTTGCAAAACAAGAGTTGCTCAGCTGGCATGCGCGTTGGGATTCCCCTCCCCGG
>DATGWQ010000139.1:0-8969 GCA_035299385.1 Bacteroidales bacterium
GGCTCTGACACCCAAAAGCCTGAGCGGCTCAGGAGTGATCGACATGTCTGAGTCAAGGGTAACTTCGAAAAAATTCAGTTTCGCGGCGAATGCAATAAAAGCTGACACGGCCGATTACAATCTTAAATCGAGAACAACATCTGGCTATTCATTTATCGCAGAGAATGCAAATACAGACATCAATTTTGCAGAGAAGACGGCAAGGTTCCGCCTGAACACTGATTCCTCACTGGTCAAATTCCCTGAGATCCAGTATCTATGCACGATGACGAATTTCTCCTATGATATGGACAGGCGGATATTGAACATGGAGCAGAGAGGCAAATCAAGAACATCGCTTATGAAACCTGCCGATCTCCTTAGAGTCACCAGGCAGAACCTTGATAAACCCACATTCTTTTCAACCAACAATCTTTCGGATACAATTAAGTTTACTTCAGGGAGAGGAATCTATAACCTTGATAAAGAATATATTGAGGCTGATGATATAAATTACATTCCTGTTGCCGATGCCCTGATACAGCCCGACAGCGGGAAGATAATAATCAACAGGAGAGCCCAGATACAGCCTCTTGAGAATGCGCTGATCGCAGTTAACAACAGGCACATACTTCATAACGCAAATCTGAATATTGAAACCACAAAGCGGTACTCCGGAAGTGGTGTGTACGATTATGTCGATGAGAATAAGGAGGCTCAGCAGATCAGCTTCCCTGAAATAAGCGTCGATACGATGACAACAACTGCCAAAGGAGTGATCGCCGCGAACCAGAAGTTCATGCTCAGCCCTGCATTCAGCTTCCAGGGTGACGTTAAGCTGAATGCGAGGGAGGACCATCTTACATTCACCGGGGCGGCCGGGGTAGTGAATGACTGCAATAAGATAAGGAGCTACAATATTAAATTCAAATCCGTCATTGATCCTGCAAACGTGCTCATTCCAATCACTGATAAGCCAAGGGATGTAAATGACAACCTCGTGTTTTCCGGCACATTCATCAGCGGCGACTCGCTGCTGGTATACCCGGCATTCCTGTCATCACAGAAATCATGGACTGATGTGGCTCTTGTCAATGCTGCCGGTTACCTGTTCTACGATAAGCCGAAGAATTCGTATATCATTTCGACACCGGAAAAGATCGCCGACAGGGTGCTTCCCGGCAACCTGGTATCTCTTGAGAGAGGAACCTGTGATCTTTACAGTGAAGGCCTGATAAACCTCGGTGCAAAGTTCGATCTTGTCAAATTTGCGGCCGCGGGCAATGTGAAGCACATAACGGATTCAGGAAAAGTAACCATCCAGGCTATCATGGGCCTCGATTTTTATTTCTCCCAGGAAGCTCTGTCAATGATGGCCGACGAAATCAGGCTTGTTCCATCGCTCAAGCCGGTTAACCTGAATTCCGAACTGAATAACAAGGGGATGCAGAATCTTTTCGGAATGGCTGATGCAGCAAGACTGAAGGAAGAAATGAACCTGTTCGGAACATCAAGGAATCTGCCGAAAGATTTCAACTACAAAATATTCCTCAACGATGTGAACCTCTATTGGAATGAGGCAACTTCATCCTTCAGGTCAAAGGGAAAGATAGGATTGGGATTCGTGGGGGCACAACCCATAAACCTGTATGTTGATGGATATGTTGAGATCCAGAGAAGGAGATCCGGCGACATGATTGATGTCTACCTGAAAGCAAACCAGTCAACCTGGTATTATTTCTCATATTTCAGGGGTGTTATGATGACACAGTCGGGAAATAACAGTTACAATGCGCTGATCTCCGACATGAAGGCAAATGCCAGGAAGGATCCTAATTCATCGGTCAGGGTCCCTTACTCGTACATGATCGCGGCTGAAACACAGCTCAGGCGTTTCCTGAGAAGGATGGAAAGCGATGCTCCCCAGGCTGAGAATGATGCAGTCAGATAACGGCCCTTCCCCTCTCTCCCAGCTCGATCATCTCCATATTATGAATCCTGTCTCCGTTGATCTGAAAACGCACGGCTGTCATGTACTTATGAAATCCGGTATATCCTGCGGCACCCGGGTTAACATAAAGGAATCCTCCCCTGTTGTCATACATGATCTTTGCAATGTGCGAGTGACCGCAAATAAAAAGGTTTACCGGCGATCCATAAATAATGCTTCTGACCCTCTTATCGTAATGCCCGGGCGTTCCACCAATATGGGTTATCCAGACATCGACAGCCCCGACCCGGAACCTGAGGTTTTCCGGGTAAGCTGCACGTACCTGCGCACCGTCGATATTGCCGTAAACAGCCCTGAGAGGCTTGAATGAAGCAAGTCTATCTGCTGTTTCAATATTACCGATATCACCGGCATGCCACACTTCATCACATTTGCTGAAGTGCTCGAAAAGCCGGGGATGTATCCATCCATGCGTGTCAGAGAGAAGTCCAATCAACATAAATGTAAAATTACGTATTTTTGTATAAACAGTTTAAATGCAGGTCTTTTACGCTCCGGGCATCAGCGGAAACGAATTTATTCTCGATCTGAATGAATCGAGGCATGTCGTCAGGGTCCTCAGGATGAAGGAAGGCTCTGAAGTGAAGCTTATTGACGGCAGGGGAAACCTTTATGAAGGTGTGATCGGGGTTGCCGATCAGAAACGTTGCCTGATAAGGGTAACGGGAGTAAGAAACGAATTTGAAAAGAGGAATTACCGGCTTCATATTGCAATTTCTCCGCTTAAAAACCCTGACAGGTTTGAATGGTTCGTCGAAAAGGCAGTCGAGATCGGTGTTGATGAGATAACCCCGCTCCTCTGCAGGAACTCGGAGAAAACAGGAATAAAGGCTGAACGAATAAACAATATCATAGTTTCAGCAATGAAGCAATCGCTTAAGGCCTACGGGACCGTTCTTAATGAACCGGCCCTCTTCAGTGAATTTGTAAAATCACCTTTCTCCGGCATCAAAATGATCCCCCATTGCAATTCATTATCTGAAAGGAAAAGTATCGGGAATGTATATCATCCGGGACAGGATGCGATCATTCTCATTGGGCCTGAAGGGGATTTCAGCAGGGATGAGATAGACCTGGCTTCAGGGAATGGATACAGCCAGGTGCATATGGGAAACAGCCGCCTCCGCAGTGAAACTGCCGGAGTGGCGGCTTGTTATTCAGTGTATTTTATAAATCATTCTCAGGATCAGTAAGATCGGAGAGATCAGTAAACTCATTGAATTCGGATATATCGAGCTGATCGAGGAACCTGTAAACATCGCTGAATTCGGTATTAAGCCCGAGGGCATCTTCATACAGGTCTACATCCTCAACTTCAATGTCACTGAATTTTGCAAATTGTGTAGAATTAAAATCCATAGGCGTCCGTTTATTTTTGTTTCTTAATAAACGGAGGCCCGGATTCAAAATTATATTGCTGACAAGTTAATTGATGAACGAAGGAATTTTGATGACCAAAGTCCTTGAAAGTGCACCAGAGTGCCTAGAATGCCTAGAGTAGTTAGAGTACTAATACTCTACAGACTTTAGTTCAATCTAGCACACTCTACGGACTTTGCATAATCCTTACCCCAGCGACAAGCTTATATTCTTATCTTCCATCAGCTTCCTCATGTTGATCAGCGCATAACGCATCCTCCCCAGGGCTGTATTAATGCTGACCTGTGTGATATCGGCTATCTCCTTGAAGCTTAAACCGGCATAATGCCTGAGGATAACGACCTCCCTCTGGTCGTCCGGAAGACGGCTTATCATTTTCCTGATATCGCGGTGCACCTGCTTCTTCACCATCGTATCCTCCACGTTCTCTTCAGCGAACTGCTTTGAATTGAACAGGTCGGACTCATAATTGTCATTTGAGATGACATTCATCTGTTTCAGCCTCCTGAAATGATCAATTATCAGGTTATGGGCTATTCGCATTACCCAGGAAAGGAATTTACCGTTATCTGAGTAACGTCCGCATCTGACAGACTGAATAACTTTAAGGAATGTATCCTGGAAGATGTCTTCGGCGAGCGCCTGATCGCGTATGTACAAGCTAATATACGCGAAAACTTTGTTTTTATGACGTGAGATAAGTTTCTCGAAGCAGGACTGCTCACCTTTTACAAACCTCGACAGAAGTTCGTAATCGGAAATCAAGTTTTTCATAAAATCTCTCTTTAATTTAACCAGAGTAGAGATTTTTTATAGGCAGTCCTCCTTTTTTCGTTTTAGTTTGTACGACAAAGAAACAAAAAAAATAATATGAAATATATTACTTTTGTGATTTAAGAGAATTTTAACATTTTTTATCGGCATTAAATGCAGGGTTTTATTGAGATCAGAGGGGCGCGGGTACATAATCTTAAGAACGTAAGTCTTAAAATTCCAAGAGACAGGCTGGTAGTGATAACAGGGGTTTCCGGTTCGGGGAAATCCTCGCTTGCTTTCGACACGATATATGCTGAAGGACAGAGAAGGTACGTGGAAAGCCTGTCAGCATATGCACGCCAGTTTCTCGGGAGAATGAACAAACCGGAGGTCGATTTCATTAACGGCATCCCTCCCGCAATTGCCATAGAACAGAAAGTGAATTCGAGGAATCCGAGGTCGACAGTGGGTACCTCCACGGAGATCTATGATTATATGAGGCTTCTCTTTGCGAGAATAGGCCGAACTTACTCACCCGTCTCGGGGAGAGAGGTGAAAAAGCACAGCGCTGACGATATCGTCGATTTTCTCGCTTCACTTGCACAGGGAACAAAAGTAATAATTGCGGCATCGGGTGAAATACCGGAGAACATAAAAGTATCTGAATTTTTCGCTTTTCTCAATAAGCAGGGTTTTAACAGGGTTGAGAAGGATGGCGGGCTCATCAGGACCGATGAACCGTCTTCCGTCGGCTCATTCAAACCCGGGGAACGGATCAATATAGTCATTGACAGGCTCGTTATGGATCATTCACCCGATACATTCAGCCGTGCTGCCGACTCTGCGCAGACCGCATTCCAGACAGGCAAGGGTTATTGCCAGGTGGTGATCACTGGTGACGAAGATATCAAACGCGAATTCTTCTCAAACCAGTTCGAAGAAGACGGGATAATCTTCCAGGAGCCAAACGAGTACATGTTCAGCTTCAACAATCCACTCGGAGCATGCCCGGTTTGCGAAGGTTACGGGAAGATAATAGGCATCGATGAAAATCTGGTCATCCCCTACCAGAACCTTTCAGTTTACGATGATGCCGTTGTATGCTGGAAAGGAGAATCCATGAAAAAATGGAAAGAAAGGCTTATCGAGAACGCCCATCTTTTCAATTTCCCCGTACACAGGCCGTATTACCAGCTAACCGATGAACAGAAAGCTCTGCTTTGGAACGGCAACAGGTACTTCTATGGCATAAACAGGTTCTTTGAGCACCTCGAAGAGAAGAAATACAAGATCCAGTACAGGGTTCTGCTGAGCCGTTACAGGGGAAAAACAACATGTCCGGAATGCAGGGGATCGCGCTTGCGGAAGGAAGCAGGCTATGTAAAGATATCCCGCAAAAGCATCCAGGATCTCGTGACCCTTCCTGTTGGAAAGCTTTATAATATAATGACCGGTCTTGAGCTTGAAGAGAATGACAAAAAAATAGCAGAAAGGCTTCTCAAAGAGATCACGCTCAGGCTGAAGTTCCTCATAGACACGGGCCTTCCCTACCTAACTCTCGACAGGCTCTCAGCTACATTATCCGGCGGGGAATCGCAGAGGATAAACCTTTCAACTTCCCTCGGGAGCAACCTTGTGGGTTCAATGTACATTCTCGATGAGCCGAGCATCGGGCTTCACCCGCGCGATACGCATCTGCTGATCAAAATACTCAAGGATCTTCGTGATTTAGGGAACACTGTTCTTGTTGTCGAGCATGAAGAGGAAATCATAAGGGCGGCTGACCAGATAATAGACCTTGGCCCGGAAGCGGGAAGGCTGGGGGGAGAAATAGTGTACCAGGGAGGACTGGATCTTTCGACCGCAAACAAATCCCTTACCGCAAGTTACCTGAGTGGCAGGATGACATTACCTGTTCCATCCTCCAGGCGCAGGTGGAACAGCTTCATTGAAGTGCAGGGAGCGAGAGAAAACAATCTGAAGGATATCAATGTGAAATTCCCCCTTCATACAATCACTGCCGTGACCGGCGTTAGCGGTTCCGGGAAATCAACACTCGTGAATGACATTCTCTACAGGGCGCTTTCAAACAAAATTTCAGGGAACAACTTCAAGCCGGGGCAGTTCAGGGAATTGTCAGGCGATGTTGCCGGGCTGACAGGGATCGAGCTTGTTGATCAAAATCCCATTGGCAGGTCGAGCAGGTCTAACCCTGTTACTTATCTCAAAGCATACGATGAAATACGGAAACTGTATTCTGAGCTCCAGGCATCAGTCCAGAATAACTTCAAAGCATCTCATTTCTCCTTC
This sequence comes from Bacteroidales bacterium, assembly GCA_035299385.1. GTDB lineage: Bacteria > Bacteroidota > Bacteroidia > Bacteroidales > VadinHA17 > LD21. The sequence goes on from DATGWQ010000139.1 coordinate 6,437, forward strand.
AATATAGAGGGTGGCCGCTGCGAGGAATGCCAGGGGGAAGGCGTAATCAGGGTCGAGATGCAGTTCATGGCCGATGTGGAGCTTACATGCGAGGCATGCAAGGGCATGCGCTTCAAAAGAGACATACTTGAAGTACGGTATCACGGCAAGAACATCTATGACATGCTCGAGATGACCATAGATGAGGCTATTGATCTCTTCAGCTCTCATCCGGGCAGGAACGAAAACAGGATAGTCGACAAGCTGAAGCCATTATCCGATGTCGGACTCGGTTATATAAAAATGGGGCAGTCTTCAAGCACTCTCTCGGGGGGTGAAAGCCAGAGGGTCAAGCTGGCATATTTCCTGAGCCAGGAGCGGGAGGCAGGTCATATCCTCTTCATCTTCGACGAACCTACCACCGGGCTGCATTTTCATGATATCAACAAGCTTCTTAAATCCATCAATGCACTGGTCGATCACGGTCACTCGGTTATCCTTATCGAGCATAACCAGGAAGTGATCAAAAGCTCCGACTGGGTCATAGATCTCGGTCCCGAAGGCGGGGAGGAAGGCGGGTATGTCGTCTTCGAAGGCAAACCCGAGGATCTTGCAAAATCAAAAAAATCCCACACAGGGGAATTCCTGAAGAGCAAATTATAATGTAGGGGCACAAAATTTTGTGCCCCTTAAGATTTTGTGCCCCTTAAGATTTTGTGCCCGTACGATCAATGGAATTTCATAAAAGATGAACGGGCACAAGATATTGTGCCCGTACGATCCATGGAATATTATTGCACAAAATTATTTTTTTGTTTTGAATCCGAACATTATTGCAACGCATCCGCTTGCCGGAGTCTCTCCCGATTTGTTGAAACTGCTCACTTTAACAACAAGCTTGAGCTGCTGGCTTGACTCCAGTTTGAAGTCCCATGTTTTTGCATAATTCTTATCCTTGTTTGAATAAAGCACATTCTTGCTTGCATCAAGGATCCTGAATTCAACCTGAGGCAGCTTATCCTCTCCGCATACTGCAACCCTGTATTCCATATCCGAATAGAATGTCTTATAAAGCTCTGCTTCTTCGCCCTCGACAAGAATTGCAGCATGATAGTTGCCGTCGTGGGTGTAGGTACCCAGTTCCGGGAGGCATACTTTCTTGGCAAACTGCTTGCACTGGGCATCTGCTGAAACAGTGTTCCAAAGAAGGAATAATGCAAGTACCGGAATTATTTTCAGTATTTTCATGGCATTAGATTGTTACAAATGAATTTCTGATCTCTGCAACTGTCGAAGAAAGCTCTTTAAAAACTTCCGGTGTCATGTCAGTCTTCACCTGTGATTTGATCACTGTTGAATTCGACTGCTGATCGAATTCGGCCTTAACTGAAGAAGTGCTTATCTTGATCTTATCGAAGACCGCCTTAAGCTTGCCTACCTGTGCAATTATCTCATCAACTGCAGGGTTACCCTTATTGCTGTTGAGAAGGTTGAGCAGAATGTCTATTGAAAGTTTCTGGTCAATAATCCTCGATACGAGCTTATTCCCGTTGAAATCCTTTATGTCCACGAGCTGGGTCGAGATGTACAAACCTTCGAACCATCCGCCAGTAAGGACCATTGCAGCAACTGCAGGCTGACCATTTTCCTCAAGATAGGAATTCGAGTTCATGAAGGTCTCGCTCACAGCATCCATGATATATTCGCTGTTGTTTATATTTTCTTCCAGCCCGTTAATGGTTTCCTGGGGAATTGCATCGAGAATACCCAATCCGTCAGCCATTCTCTTTGCTGCATTCATATAATCGATTATAAGCTGGGTCTGCTCATACATGCTTGCAAAGCTGAGATCGCAGGTGTAAACTCCCAGGTTCAGAGCTTTGCTTTTGACTGTCGCATATTTGTCTACATTGCTTATCGGGTTCATCTGAGCTTCATCAAACCTTGCACCGGCTGACTTGATAAGCATGGCAGATTCGAGCGGGGAAGGAAGTGCATTAAATATCTTCTCAGCTTGTTTGACGTCCTCCATTGCCCTGCTGTCCTGTACCACAGGAACGGTTACATCCTCTTCAGCCGTCTTTTTGCCTTGTGATTTGCAGCCTGAAAGCAGTGCGGCTAAAATCAGGACCACCAGGATCGCTGAACTGATTCCATACCTTTTATTCATAGTTTAAGTTTTTAGGTGTCTAATTATTTCCGACTAAATTAGTACAATATTTTTATTTTCAAAAAAAGCTTTCAGAATTGCTAACTTTGCAGAAAACTCAGGTGTGATGATAAAATCGCAGAAGAAGCTGAAAGATTTCGCCCTGGTTCTGGGAAAGGATAACCCTGTGCTGATTGCCGAAGCAGTGGAAATGCTGAGGGACGAGGAACCATTTGAGGGTGCAGTTGGGCTGCTTGCATCATGCTACGAAAAAAATCACTCAACCCTTGTGAGGAAAGCTGTTGAAAACTTCTTTAATGATCTGAAAGATAAGGAACTAAGGCCTGAGATAGTGACCGAGATAAAAAGGGACCGGAGCAGTGAGACAATATCTATGCTCGTATC
>DATGWQ010000140.1:0-37617 GCA_035299385.1 Bacteroidales bacterium
TCCTATACCTATGAAAAAATTGCTGGTGTGTTTTCTGGCTGTCAGCCTGGTTTCTGCATACAGTGCATTCTCACAGGGTAAATTCCTTAAAAATGTTGCAAAGGATGTAAAGGGTGATATACTCGGATCCTCCGGGAGCGGCAAAAAGAGCGTCCAGCCTGAACCTCCGTGCGCATGCAATCCTGCCGAAGAGGTGTTTGGCCTCGCCAAGTACAATCTTGTTTATTCCGAAGTTACGATTGACGTTCTCGATGACGGTTCCTTCCTGGTCATGGACCGGCTTTCACAGAAATACTATATATTCAAAGACGGCAACCAGAAAGGTCCATATTCTGAAGAAGATCCTGCCGTTGCGCCTTACCTGGGCAACAGCGGTTCGGATGAAAGTCCTGCAGTGCAGAAGTACAAACAATATATTTCCAAAGCGGGAGAAAAGTACCTTATCAAATTCGGTGGCAAGAGTTACGGACCGTATGCTAGGGTCGACGCATTCGCTGTAACAAAATCGGGGGACAAGTTTGCAGCCACTGTTGTTGAAAATATTGCTGTTACAGATGATGAAGGGAAGAAGATGGATGAAGCCATAAAGAAAGCTAAGACCCAGCAGGAAAAAATGGATCTCGCAATGCAGTACTCCCAGCAGATGAGCCAGAAAATGATGGCGGCAGGCGGTGCAGCGGGAATCTCTGCCAAGCTTGTTACAAACATCCAGGGAGCCAGCTTCAATCCCATGACAGCAGCCGGTTACACTGCTGACATGAAATATGATGATATCCTTTATTTGAAGTTTGCAGATATCGTTGACCTCAGGGGTAATAAAATAATTTCCATGAAACAGCAGGACCTGGGATACAAAAACGTATTTGTGAATACCTCGAATACTGTCTATGCAATTTACAGGGACGGGACACTCACAATGAGCGACGGCAAATCGTTAACGGAGCTCTTCAGCCCGCAGCTGATGAGGGCGGAAGGTAAAACATACCTGGCTTATTTATATTATTCTCCGTCGAAAAACGCCATAATGCGATGTAAAATACCTTTCTGATTTGTTGTAAATGTATGCCGGGTTTAAAAAGCATATCTGTCACCTTTTTATTGCTGCTGTTTCTGCCCTGTGTCGTACCGGCACAGGATCTGAATTATGAAGAGATCTTTGCAGATGACTGGCGCAAGGCTGAAGCCTTCGAAAGGGAAAACAAACACTGGATCGAGCCTCTGCTCAATGAGAATCATCTTTCGTACGAGCTTGTTATGGCGGTTCTTTTTCCCGAGCTCATCAGGTACTCGGCCCTGCGCGACAAGATGGAAACCACTTTGCTTAAAGGCCTGTATGTCAACCTGGGGGATGAGTACGCTGACTTCTCCGTTGGGCAATTCCAGGTCAAGCCGTCGTTTGCTTCAGTTATCAGAACCGAATCACATGAGTTCCTGGGAAAAGATCAGGCAACACTGTTCCGCCTTCCGGAACAATATGATGATATAACCAATTACAGGAAGTCCATAGTTGTCGACCTCGAAGATCCCAGGACTGAATTCAATTACATAATAGCTTTCTTCAAAATCTGTGAAAAGAAATTCAGTACAGGAAGGATGAATGATGAAGAGAAGATCCGGTTTTTTTCAGCCGCCTATAACACCGGTATAGATAAAAGTGAGGAACAGATCAGGTCGATGATCAGCAAAAAATTCTTTTCAACCAAAATTATTAAGTCCGAAACATATTGCTACTCTGATATTTCATTATTCCGGTACAGGAAAGAAAAGGGACGTGGAAGCCGGCTGATCTGATGTAATGCCTGGAAGAGCTTAAACCATAAATGGTCCTGTCTGTTCAATTTTTATGACTTTAAACGAAATAGCTGATCTAAGACTGGCCTCTCATCGGATTGCCACGGGCGACTACCGTGCACCGCGTGAACTTACAGCATGGATGGGTGCACTCCAGGCACAGGATTTCAACATGGTAAGATGGGCAATTGGCATGCGTGTTCCGGAATCCACAATAACTTCAGTGGAAGATGCAATTAACCAGGGCGATATAATCCGCACTCACCTGCTCCGGCCAACATGGCACTTCGTCTCTGCTGATGACCTGAGATGGATGCTTGGTCTCACAGGTCCTAAAATTAAAAATGGGCTTAAATACAGGCAGGATCGCCTCGGGCTCTCCAGGGAAACCTTATCAGTTACGAACAGGATGATTGCTGAAATGCTCAAAGGCAAGCAGCTTGAAAGAGATGAGATCAAAGCAGCTCTATTGAAAAACGGAATACAACCTGGTGACAACAGGATATCCCACATTTTTCTCTGGGCCGAGCTGAGCGGACTGATCTGCAGCGGAAAAATCATAAAGAACCGGCAGACTTATGCACTCATGGACGAACGGGCCCCTGCCGGAAAAAACTTTTCAAAAGATGAAATGGCAGCAATGCTTGCAAAAAGATACTTCAGAAGTCACGGCCCTGCAACAATAAAGGATTTTGCATGGTGGTCAGGATTAACTGTGAAGGAGATACGCAACGCCATCGATATGTCAAATGATGAGCTTGAGATGGCTGAAGCTGATTCTGTAAAATACTGGTACGGCAAAGATCAGCATTATGCTGAAAGCGGGAACACTGCAAGGCTCCTGCCGGCATTCGATGAATTTATAATTGGCTATGCTGACAGGAGCGCAATACTCACGGACGTACATCACAAAAAAGCTGTATCTCAGAATGGGATATTCCGTTCTGTCGTCATCCTCGGAAACCAGGTTGCCGGCTTATGGACGGTGCAGAAAGTAAAGGAGAAGCTTATTGTCGGAGTGAATCCGTTCAGATCCCTGGGGAAGGCTGAAAGGTCCTCAGTTGAAACTGCCGCAGAAGATTACGGCAGGTTCATGGAAAAGAAAATTGAAGTGAAATACATTTGAAGTGCCTAAAGTGCGCTAGAGAGCGCTAGAGTATTTAGAGTACTTGAACATCCGAAATCGACAATCCGAAATTATAAGACTATGGCACATTATTTTTCAGCACAGATAAGGATCAAAGATCCGGAAGAATACGAAAGGTACCTCGGGAATTTTGACGAGATATTTTCGGGACATAAAGGTGAAATACTTGCCGTCGATGAATCACCAACAGTCGTTGAGGGCAGGTGGAATTATACAAAGTCCGTCCTGATCAGGTTTCCTTCAAGGGAAGACTTCGAGGATTGGTATTTTTCAAAGGACTATCAGCAGATACTGAAGTACAGGCTCAATGCGGCAGAATGCGATTCAATTCTGATTGAAGGATATTGATTTGATTCACTGGCTTTGCATTCGAATAATTTTAACTCTTCTCCCCTTCTCCCTCTCTCCCTTTAATTCCGGTTTTCCTGCAACAAAGCCACACCATAATTGTTACAGAGATTAGCCACTTAAATCAGATACCATGAAAAGACTAAGGTTTTCTGCAACGGTTACTGCAATACTTGGTTTTTTTGCAGTCATTTCACTTATTTTTCTTTTCATGTCCCTGGCGGATATCGGCACGGGCACAACCTTCAGGCTGGAGTGGTACGTTGCAGGATTATGCCTTGTCATCCTTACCGCATTTACAATTTCGGTCTTCGTCACCCTTGGATATCTTCTCAAAACATCAGACAGGCTAATCAATCTCACAACAGATACAGGTATAAATAAATAAACATAAAAAATCTATTGCCATGAAAATGTCAGCTACTATAAGAAACCGTCTTGAACAGAATGATATCAGGGTTCAGACAAGCGGTAATTCAAAGATCATAACAGTCCCGTCAAGGCCTGACGGATACGGTTCTTCAGTCAGCGGAGGTGAGTTCCTGCTGCTTGCCCTGGCCACATGCATCTGCAACGACATCTACCGTGAAGCCGGTAAAAGAGATATTGCAGTCTCCGAGGTGGAAGTCAATGCTTCATGCGAATTCGATGGTGAGGGAGAGCCCGGAACCAATTTCAGGTATAAGGTCTTTGTAAACTCAAAAGCATCCGATGAAGAAATAGCTGAACTGATAAGACATACCGACCAGATAGCTGAAATACATAATACACTCAGGGCCGGTGTCGAGGTTATACTTGAGACAGTAAAGGAAGAAGCAAAGGTTTAATATCGACTGTTTAATGATGTGACAGTATGCTGCACGTCGGAACGAAATTTAAATCAGTTCCGACTAATAATTAATGATCTTCCCCGATCCGCTAATCGACTTTTTAACAGAAGGATTTCCCCTAAGATATATATTTCCGCTGCCGCTGATCGTTGCTTCAAGACTTGTCAGTACCTGTGTGTAGATATTTCCCGATCCGGTTATGGTTTCATTGGAATTCTGCAGAATGAAATCCTGCGATTTGATATCGCCACTGCCCGTCACCCTCATTTTGCCGTTTTCAGCCGACCCTGTTATCCCGAGGTTTCCTGATCCCGTCAGTGCGAAATCACTTCCGGTGCATTCTGCTTTTCCGATGGTAACATTCCCGGAACCTGTCATCGTTATGTTAAGATTGCCGGTTGAAATATAAGATGTGCTGACTTCACCCGATCCTGTAGACACAATGGATACATCTGAACCATCAAGGCTGTCCGCACCAACAGTCCCGGAACCTGTCAATTCGATTGTTCCAAGAGACGGAGCAGTGATCGTAATCAGGGGTCTTGCCGTAGAATTGAAACAGGCACTTCTCGGGTCGGTTCTGATCTCAAGCTTCCTGCCCGAGGACTGCAGGACTATATGCCTGAAGAAATTCGATTCGGCAGTTATGTTGAAAGATGTTGAATCAGCTTTCCTGTAAATCACATCAACCGGTGTCATGTTGACAATACCGGTTATGCTGGTGACGTCACGTCTTTCGATTGCAACCTTCCCGTTCCCGTCAATGCAGACAGTTTCTTTCAGGCACGATCCCGCCAGGCTGGCAATAAGGATGATAATCGAAATTGTTCTTCTCATTATTAACTGCTGAAGAAGATACTTATATTTATCTAACAAGGTTGATCTGAATAAGTTTGCAAACAATGCCTGTTTGAAATTGTTGACACATATTAAAATGGACTGGATATGAAATATTTCTTTTTTCTTTCGCTTTTGTTCTACTGTTTAAGTACAGGAGCCCAGCGGCCCAATCCTGCTTATGATTCAACCCTTGCCCGCAAACTGGGTGCTGATGAAAGGGGAATGAAGATGTATGTTCTCGTATTGTTGAAGAGCGGTCCGAATAACGTCACTGACAGCCTCAAAAGAACTGAAATGTTTGCGGGTCATTTCAAAAACATTCACCGGATGGCTGACATGGGGAAATTGATTGTTGCCGGGCCTCTCGACAAAAATGATCTTTCCTATCGTGGCATCTTTATCCTGGACGTACAGTCCTTTGATGAAGCAAAAACTTTATTGCAGGGTGACCCTACTATTTCGGGAAAGATATTTGAACCCGTTTACCTCAACTGGTACGGCTCAGCCGCGTTGCGTGAATATATACCTTCCGATGAGAAAATAAGAAAGAGCCTCGACTGATCTCCGTAATGCAGGATTAATCAGAAAAAAATATTTATATTGGCATTCCAACCAAAGCCTCTATGAATTCCAAACATTCTTGCTTCATAGTTGCGTTCTTCGGACTGGTCTTATCAATTAAACCATAAAATGACGAAACCATGAAAAAAATTTCCATCATCGCGGCATCACTTGTCAGCGTTGCGTTACTTTGTTCATGCGGCAGTTCCTCAAACAAAACTGCCGGAACGGAATCGACAGCTGAGAATGCCCTTTCAGCAGATGCAGCTTTGCCTGCGATCCACAAATACGGTATCAAATCAGGAATAGTCACTTTCGAAAACTCCGGCTTCGGGCTGACTTTCAAGCAGGTACTGTATTTCGATGATTACGGCACAAAAGAAGCCGTCGAGACATATGACCCGGATGGTACTCTCAAAGAAACGAACCTGTGCGACGGAAAGAACCGTTACATACTTATTCACAAGGATAAGGCAGCGTTCCCGCAGGGTGAATGTTTCAGGGGTGTCGCTTACAAATTCGACTGGAACGAGGTGGCACAGGCAGGCAATGAGTACAAACCGACCAAGCTGGCCAATGTCAGTATTGCCGGGAAGGATTGTGAATCGTTTTCACTCGATGTCTCGGGAAATAAAACAGTCTATGCAGGCTGGAATAACGTTTGTTTCCTTATCGATACGGAATCCATGGGAGCAAAGGTCCTCAACAAGGCATTGACCATCGAAGAAAATGCCAGCGTCCCCGGAGACAAGCTGAAAGTACCTGGCGATTATAAGATGAATTAAAAATTTGCCACCAGGACACCAGGACACAAAGAAACACCAGGTATAGTATTGAGTAACTTGGTGAATCTTGGTGTCTTTGTACCTTGGTGGCATAAAAAGTTCACTGTGCTCATTGAGGAGCTTTCGAGAATAGAAAATTTTTGAAACCAATGTCACTTCAGGATCTGGGTTTCACTGAATCGATAAGTGAATACCTTGAAAAAAATAACTATAACGAATTTACCCCTGCAAGGGTAATGCTCGAGCACCGGGAAAGGTACGTCGTGTCCACCGGTGAATCAGAATACGAAGCAGAAATTACCGGGAATCTCAGGTTCACAGCCTCATCCCGCTCTGATTTTCCTGCCGTAGGGGACTGGGTTGCCGTGAAGATCTATCCTAACATGGCAATAATTCATCATGTCCTTCCGCGGAAATCCATCCTGGAACGTCAGTCTGTGTCCAAAGCCGGCGAGAAGCAGGTTATTGCCGCAAACGTCGATGTTGCATTCATCGTTCAGTCAATTGACAATAACTTCAATATAAACAGGCTCGAGCGTTACATGACGGTATGTTACTCGTCAGGGATTCTGCCCGTTATGGTCATCAGCAAGACTGACCTGGCAGTCGGAAAAGAAATTGATGAAGCCTTGAGATCTGTACAGGCGAGCCATGCCGGCCTTCAGATTATTGCGCTCAGCAATTTAACAGGTGAAGGGCTTGACATGATCACTGAACTCATGAAAAAAGGCATAACATACTGTTTCATGGGATCCTCCGGCGTGGGAAAATCAACCCTCATCAATAACATCACCGGGAAAAACAACCTGAGGACACGTGAGATCAGCAGCAGCACAAACAAAGGCAAACACACTACCGCTCACCGCGAGCTGATTGTGCTTGAGAACGGGGCAATTGTAATCGACACCCCGGGTATGCGTGAATTCGGGATCACTGATGACAATGACGGAATAGCTGCCGCTTTCCATGAAATAAAAGAACTGGCAATGAAATGCAGGTTCAGTGACTGCACGCACGGTGACGAAAAGGGATGTGCCGTGAGAGAAGCTGTTGAAAAAGGAATAATCCAGGCTGCTTCACTTGAAAATTACAAAAGGCTTCAAAGGGAACAGGAACATTTCTCCTCGACAGTTGCGGAAAAACGCAGGAAGGATAAAGCATTCGGCAAGATGGCAAAGGAGATCCTGAAGGAGAAGAAGAAAAACAAATTTTAAACATCCCCTTTGGGCACATGAGTACACTCAAAGGAACTCCTCGCGGATTTACGCAGATAAAGACGCAGATCATTTTCAGGAAACCCGATTCCTCATAAAGGAGTTATGATGGCTGATGTTCCCAAAACAGGTTTATGGGCGATCCACTTTGTGGTTAAATGAAAAATATGTATATATTTGGATCAACAACTAAGTACTAACCTAATTCTTAACCAATGAAAAAATTTACCTTATTGTTCATTTTCATGCTTTTGATCGGAATCGGCTCGTGCAAGAAGAAAGATGATCTCGGCTATTGCAACACAAACTGGGCTTCAGCCCTGACAACTGAGATGAATGCAATGATATCGGCAGCCCTGACTTACAGCTCAGCCCCGACAACCGCAAACTGCACTGCCTACAAGACGTCAGTAAGCAAATATATAGATGCCCTTGAACCCTGGGGTGACTGCCCTTTGTATGCTTCGGGAACAAACAAGGCACAATTTGATGCTGCCATTGCTGAAGCAAGAGTGGACCTGCAGACTGCGTGCCAGTGAAATATTAAACCAGCTACTTAACAGGACGGCTCATCAGCCGTCCTTCTTTTTTGTAATCAGTAAAGTGGCATCACCTGGTGAGACCTGGTGTCTTTGAGGCCCTGGCGGCAGGAAAAAGAATAATACAGCAGAACCTTCGTGGTTAAATTGGTTTTGTCATTGCCTTTATCTTTTTACTTTTGTCTTTTATCTTTTAATGATCCTCGACCGGACATACGAGCTCCTGAGAACCACCTACAGGAAAGATCTTGAGTCGCTTGCAATAGCCGATGTAAGAGTCGGCCTCTTCATGACTGCCGTGCAGCTTTCCGACGGCAGTTTCGGTATAGCCTCATCGCTCGAGGATCAGCATCCGTTCTGCTCGAAGGAGGACAGGGATTTTGGCGAATTCACTCCCTTGAAAATCAAAGGCAGAAAGATCATGGATCTTTTCAATGATGGCAAAGACTCGAATCTGCATTCATCACTCAAAACCGCTTCACTCAATGCCTTTTCCTCAAAGATCATTTCCTCGGGAAAGTACAGGGTGATCCCGAACTGTGATCCCATTCAGCTGCTTAACCTTACCGGCAACATGACCATTACCATCGTTGGCGCTTTCCAGTCATATATCCGGAAGATAGCCCAAACGGGAAGCAGGCTTAATGTGCTCGAGCTAAATGAAAAAGCGTTGCAGCCAGAGCAGAGAAAATTTTACGTTCCGGCTGAAAAGTACAGGGAGGTTATACCTGAATCGGATGTGCTGATCATCACCGGACAGACCCTTGTGAACAACACCATTGACGCCCTGCTTTCGCCTGTGAAAAAAGGAACCAAAGTGATCGTGACCGGACCCTCGGGAAGTATTTTGCCTGATATCCTGTTCGAACATGGAGTAAGTATGACAGGAGCTTCGAAGATCACAAATCCCGAACTTGCTTTTGAGATAATAAGCCAGGGAGGGCTCGGGTATCATCTCTTCGAATATTGTGCACAGAAAATCTGCATCCTGGGACCCGATGAATAAAAAGCTGAGCGAGAAATGGATCAAAGCCTCGATAACGGGGACAATCTGGGCAGCCTCGGAAATTGTACTGGGAAGCTTCCTGCATAACCTGAATATACCATTCAGCGGAAATATACTCACAGCCATTGGCCTTATCATTCTTATTTCAATAAGCTATATCTGGAACGACAGGGGGCTGTTCTGGAGGGCAGGTGTTATCTGTGCCGTAATGAAGACAATGTCTCCGAGCGCTGTGATCTTCGGTCCGATGATTGCAATATTTTCCGAATCTGTGCTCCTGGAAGCTTCAACACGCATACTCGGAAAGAACGTTGCCGGATTCGCCCTGGGTTCAATGCTGGCAATGTCGTGGAATCTTTTCCAGAAGATCTTCAGCTATATAATTTATTATGGCTCAAACATAATCGACCTCTATACGAACCTGCTCAGGATGGCCCAGAAACAGCTTAATATAAAAACTGATATTGTCTGGCTTCCCATCATAATACTGCTTGTCGTTTATGCTCTCTTCGGGCTTGTTGCAGCAGTTATAGGGATAAGGGTAGGAAGGCGGATGCTTCAGCAGCCTGCCGTAACAACAATCCTGAAAAGCAATGAACCCGTTCAGAACTTTTTCAGGAAATCAGGAAAGGATTTCAATTATTCCGTCACCTGGCTTTTGTATGACATACTTGCGCTGATCGCATCATTCATCATTCTCAGCAAAACATCGTGGCCTGTGTGGGTGCCTGCAACCATCCTGTTTTCAGTTATCTGGGTCTTAAGATACAGGAGGGCTATGAGGCAGCTTTCAAAACCAAAGTTCTGGATCTTTTTTGTTGCGATTACTCTCCTGACCGCGTTTGTATTCACAGCGGGTGGAACCGGGAATTTCTGGCAGGAAGGTTTGCTTACGGGCATACAGATGAACTTCAGGGCTATCGCGATTATCTTCGGATTCTCGGCTATCGGCACGGAATTGTATAACCCTGTTGTGAGAAATTTCTTCAGCAGGACAAGATATAGAAACCTCCCGCTAGCCGTTGAGCTTTCTGTTGAAAGCCTCCCCGACTTCATTGCTGCTATCCCTGATTTTAAAAGCTTTGTGAGAAATCCCGTATCAATTTTTTACCAGGTCCTCAGCCATGCCGGCAACAGGTTTTCCGAGATCAGGGGAAGAAACCGCAGGATATTTATCCTTGCCGGTGCAAGGCAGGAAGGAAAGACCAGCTTTGCGATAAAGCTTGCTGATTACCTGCGCAGCAATGAGATTAAGCTCAATGGTTTCCTTGCCCTCCGCAATATGGACGGAAGCGAGACCACAGGCTATGACCTGGAGAATATCAAAACAGGAGAAAAACATAGTTTCCTGGTGTCAAAAGATCAACCGGGAACAGGAAGAATAGGGAAGTTCAGTATTGTTAATGAAGGCCTGCTGTTCGGGAAAGCCATCATTCAGGAAGCCCTCCCGGGAAAAAACCAGCTTATAATTATCGATGAAGTCGGAGCGCTTGAACTCCGGGGTGAGGGATGGGCTGACAGCCTCGGATCGCTTGTGACTGAGAGCACTGATCATCTGCTTCTGATTGTAAGGGATGAGAATGTTAAGGAAGTGATCAGGAAATGGGATCTTGCAGGTGCAGAATTAATCAACATCCGCGAAGTGACTGTCGAACAGGCGGGGAAGGATATTGTTAATAAATTAACAGTATGACAATGCCACGGATTAAAATCTGCTGCATAAAAAGCATTGAAGAAGCAAAAATGGCGATAGCCGCAGGAGCTTCGGCAATCGGGCTTGTGGGAAGAATGCCCAGTGGTCCAGGCCCTATCAGTGATGACCTGATAAGGATCATTGCAGCGTCAGTTCCTCCGCCAATAGCTACTTTCCTCCTTACCAGCGAGACAACGGCGGAAGGTATAATAAATCACCACAGGAAGGTAAATACCAGTACGATCCAGATAGTCGACATGCCTGATGATGGCGCTTATGATAAGATAAGGTCATCCCTGCCTTCGGTGAAGCTCGTGCAGGTGATCCATGTGATCGATGAGAATTCTGTCAGCCAGGCTGTTCGTATTTCAGGACATGCAGACGCCCTGCTCCTCGACAGCGGAAATCCTTTTCTTAAAATCAAGGAGCTTGGAGGAACCGGCAGGGTACACAACTGGGTCCTGAGCAGAAAAATAGTTGAAGCTGCAAAATGCCCGGTTTTTCTCGCAGGAGGGTTAAAACCCGAAAACGTCCGGATGGCTGTTGAGCAGGTACAGCCCTTCGGCATCGATGTCTGCAGCGGTATACGTACAAACGGGGATCTCGACCCCGATAAGCTCAGCAGGTTCATCGCAACTGTGCGACAATGCGACAATGCGAGAGGGCGAGGTCGCTGATCTGCGACAAACAAAATCTTTTCTCTGTTGTTGCTTTATAACACAGGTGTTGTGCCTGATATTCATCACAGTCGGGACAGGAAAGAAGGGAGAGATGAAAATTTCAGAGATACGGGTACTCCGCGGGCCAAACTACTGGTCCATAAATCATAAAGTCATAGCAGTTACAGTGGATATCGAAAAGTTCGAGGATCTTCCTTCGGACAGGATCCCTTTTTTTACCACAAGGCTGGTAAGCCTGCTGCCCGGTCTTATGAACCATGGCTGTTCAAAAGGATCCCCCGGAGGTTTTATTGAAAGGCTCAGATCCGGGACATGGATGGGCCACATCGCTGAACATATCGCCATCGAGATCCAGAACATGGCCGGGATGGAGTGCTCGTTCGGTCAGACCAGGGGGGCAGGTGATGCCGGCTTGTATAATATGGTTTTTGAATATGTCGAGGAACAGGCAGGAGTATACGCAGCACATGCTGCCATCAGAATTGCAGAAGCTGTGGCTGACGGGGAAGATTACGATGTGAGCAGGGATGTCTCTGAACTCAGGAGGATATTCCTCCGCGACAGGCCGGGCCCGAGCACGGAATCCATAATTAAGGCTGCAGGGAAAAGAAATATCCCGTTTATCCGGCTTGATACCGGATCGTTTGTGCAGGTCGGTTATGGTTGTAATCAAAAAAGGATAGAGGCGACAATTACTGAAAATACCGGCGCCATTGCTGTGGACCTCGCGAGTGACAAGAACCGTACTAAGGGGATGCTTCTCGCAGCAGGTTTGCCTGTGCCTGAGGGGATGATAATTTATGATGCCGAAGAGCTCGATGCTGCCATTATGGCCTTGGGGTTCCCCCTTGCAGTTAAACCTAACGACGGCAACCAGGGGAAGGGCGTGTCGCTCGACATACGAACGCGTGAACACGCAATCTCATCATTCGAAAATGCCAAAAGGCACAGCAAGAGCATTCTTATCGAGAAATATTATGAAGGTCATGACTACCGCCTGCTGGTAATAAATTACAGGCTTGCCGCAGCTGCACTCCGCACTCCGGCGCTCGTGACAGGCGACGGTAAATCGGCAATACGCGAGCTGATCTCAAAGGCAAATCTCAATCCGCTAAGGGGTGATGATCATGAGAATATACTTACAAAAATTAAAGTCGACGCAGCTACCGATGAATATCTCAGGTTCCAGAAAATGTCTATGGACCATATTCCTGCGGCAGGCAAAAAAGTATGGCTCAGGAGGACCGGCAACATTAGCACGGGAGGGACAGCTGATGATGTTACATCCATCGTGCATCCCGAGATAGCCGAAGCCGCCTGCAGGGCCGCAATGACAATTGGACTTGATGTATGCGGAATAGATTTCATATGCCGCGATATTTCAAAACCCCTCAGGAAAAGCGGCGGCGTCATCATTGAAATGAATGCTGCCCCGGGATTCAGAATGCACACTCATCCCTTCTCAGGAAAAGCGCAGCCTGTGGGCGAAGCAGTCACTGATATGCTTTTCCCGGGTGAAGCCGACGGAAGAATACCCATTGTTGCGATAACCGGAACAAACGGCAAAACGACTACAACCAGGCTGGTTGCACATATTGCAAGAGCGGCAGGATATACCGTGGGGTTCACAACCACGGAAGGAATTTATATAAACAGCCTCCGGATCGAGGAAGGAGATTGCACGGGACCTGTCAGCGCCCGTAAAGTACTCTGCGACAGGAATGTTGATTTTGCTGTGCTTGAATGTGCCCGGGGCGGCATGCTCAGGTCAGGACTTGCTTTTGATCATTGCGACACGGGTATCGTAACAAATGTTGCTGAAGACCATATCGGGCTGAAAGGGATCAACTCACTTGAGGAAATGGCAAGGGTCAAGTCGATCGTTCCCGAGAGCGCCGCAAGAAACGGGTTTGCAGTTCTGAACGCAAATGATGACTCTGTTTACGGGATGAAGAATAAGCTGAAATGCAACATTGCCTTATTCAGCATCGATCCGGAAAGTCCGCGCATTACGGCTCACCTGGGGAATGGCGGAGTGGCTGCTGTTTACAGGAATAAGCACATTATCCTTCAGAAAGGCGATGAGGTGCTCCTCAGCATCCCTGTTGAGGACATACCTGTTTCATTCGGCGGCACAGCTCCTTTCATGATCGAAAACATCCTGGCAGCAGCGCTTGCCGCATGGACAAGAAACATAAATGCGAATATTGTACGACAGGCGCTGCTGACATTTGTCCCGTCATATGAAAATAGCCCCGGTAGAATGAATATGTTCAAATTTCCGAGCTTCACTTTTCTCCTCGATTATGCCCATAATTTTCACGGCATCTCAGCCCTGGGCGCTTTCATCCGGCAGTATGATTCACCTCAGAAAACAGGTATCATCTCAGCTGCCGGTGACAGGCGCGACATAGATCTTTTCAATGTGGGGAAAGCGTCTGCCGGGCTGTTCGACAAAATAATTATCCGCCTGGACGAAGACACCCGGGGCAGAAAAGGTTCTGAAATTATTGAACTTATTTATTCCGGAATAGTTGAAACTAAAAAGGACCTTCCTGTCGAGGTCATCAAAAATGAAATTGAAGCCGTTAATTATGCGCTGACAACTGCCACACCCGGATCGCTCATTGTGCATTTCGCCGACATGATCTCAAATGTATTTGAAGTGTTAGAAAATTTCAGGGAAAAGGTTATAGCCGGTGAAATTGCTGCTGTACAGAAATGAATTATATGAATATACCAAAAGGGAAACTTATACCTATAGGAGGCAATGAAGCTAAAGATCACGAGGAAGGGGATCCCGGGCAAAATGTTCATTTCACTACAGGCGTCCTGAAGGCAGTTGTAAGAGAAACACGTAAAACAAACCCGCTTATCGCAGTTCTCCCTTTTGCAAGTTCCGTACAGGATGAGATAGCTGAAATTTACAGGACTGCTTTCGGAAAGACAGGACAGAAAACAGTGTCACTGATAGTTCAGGACAAGGACGAAATTGACGAAAAAAAAAACCTTGAGATCATCGGGAAGGCTGATTGCGTATTTATCTCCGGCGGTGATCAGTCTCGCCTCAAAAAGTTCCTCCACGGTACCCGCATGCTCGAAATGCTGCATGAGAGGTATCTTAACGATGAATTTGTGATTGCCGGTACCAGCGCCGGGGCCATGATAATGTCTGAATACATGATAGATACGGGAGCAAATGAAGAATCCATAATCAAGGGTATTATCAAGCTTACGAAGGGTTTTGATTTCCTCCAGAGAACGATTATTGACACCCATTTTTTCAACCGCGGCCGGTTTGCACGCCTTACAGAAGGACTATTGCAGAAAAAAAACCTTACAGGCATTGGCATTTCAGAGGATACGGGCCTGGTTGTGACCGGTGGAAACCATATCAGGGCCATTGGTTCGGGGACAGTCATCATCATGGAAAATGACGAGGTAAAAAGCACTAATTACGACAGGGTGAAGGATAAGGATCCCATATATATTGAAAACATGATCGTGCATATCCTTTCAAGGGGAGCTGCATATCTTCTGAAAGAAAAGAAGTTTATTGAAATCTGATAAAAACAAATCTGAGTATGTACGCTATTGCTGTTCACGGGGGCGCCGGGGTGAAAGAAAGGAAAGAACTTTCCCCGGAACTGGAGGAACGCTATCTGCAGGGGCTTCGACAGGCTATAAATGCAGGTTATTCGATCCTTGAATCACGCGGCAGGGCTCTCGATGCCGTTGAAGCTGCTGTTGCTTCACTCGAGAATAACGACCTGTTCAATGCAGGCAAAGGATCGGTATTCACAGCCGATGAGACACACGAAATGGAGGCTTCCATCATGAATGGCAGCAATCTTGATGCAGGCGCTGTATGCGGGATCAGGAATGTCAGGAACCCGGTGAGGCTCGCAAGAACAGTGCTCGAAAAATCAATTCACCTGTTCCTTGCCGGACGTGGCGCTGAAAAATTTGCCAGGGAAAACAATCTCCCTTTTGAGCCTGATGACTACTTCTACTCAGCCGAGAGATACCAGCAGCTGAGAGTTTCAAAGATTCTGAAACCGCAGGGTACAGGCACTGTCGGAGCGGTTGCGATTGATTTTTCGGGCAACCTTGCAGCTGCCACTTCAACCGGCGGGCTCACTAACAAAAATTATGGCAGGGTTGGCGACAGCCCGCTTATCGGGGCCGGTACTTATGCCAATAATTCAACGTGTGCAGTATCGTGTACCGGCGACGGTGAATATTTCATCAGGGCTGTTGCCGCTTACGATATCTCTGCATTGTTGGAGTATTCCGGGCTCAGCCTCCGCGAAGCATGCGAGAAAGTGATCCTTGAAAAGCTCCCGGCAATTGGCGGTGAAGGCGGTGCAATTGCTGTCGATATTGAAGGGAATATCGAAATGATATTCAACTCCAATGGCATGTACAGGGGCTACCGGAAGGAAAACGGCGCGCCGGTGGTCTCTATATATTGACTTTCTGGGGTGGATCTGCAACCTGCTGCCGCGGATTTGCAATCAATGCATTTGGTTCTCTATTTCATCCCTGACGGGATTTATTGTTTTCCCATGCATTTTGTTCTACCAATATTTTGTCCCTACGGGACAGTACAATCGAATCATTCGACAACAGTCCCGCAGGGACGTAATATCGGTAGAGATCATTGATAATTAAATAACAGTCCCGTCAGGGACGTAATATTGGTAGATAACAATTGGATTAAATGATTGAATAGTCCCGCAGGGACGTGAATGGAAAAATCCCATATTTTTATTTTGACCTCACGCAAATAAAAATATATCTTTGATTATGCCAGGATTAAAATGAGGCATAACGGTATATTATTATAAATGACAAGGGAGTATTCTGATTACAGGGTTGATGTAAAGAATGTGAAATTCATCGCTGATGACGGAAGAACATTCCCCCGCACCGCAATAATAACCTTCCACAATAAAAAGCATGAGGAGATTGCCCAGCATCATTTTGGAGCAATTGATTCATCCTTTATCACTGAAATAATAAGCTCCGGCGCGGAGCTGAATCTTGACGACTGTTATGTTCCTGATTTTTCCCTTTCATCATACCGGCGGCATGCAGGCCTCGAGAAAAAGCTTCCGGTAATGCTCATGAAATTTTCAGCCCGGAATGCTTTTTTTGAATCAAGGGAAGCGACGGATTTCTCCTTTTCGAAGTTTTCAGATGATGATATAAGCTTTGACGGAACCATCTTCGCTAAGGGCAAGGTACTTTTCAATGGCTCCGATTTCGGGAAAGGCAATGTGATCTTTTCAAACACGCTGTTCCGCGACGGCAACATAGATTTTTCAGGATCAGTGTTCGGTGAGGGCGATTTTCTCTTTAAAAATGCAATCATCCGCGACGGTGTAAAGGATTTCCAGGATGTTCAGTTCGGTAACGGCGAGGTTAATTTCGCGAATACCGAATTCAACAGGGGTGAAATACTATTCATCAATTCAAAATTCAACAGCGGCAAGTTCGATTTCAAGGTTGCCAGGATAACCGGTGGAAAAGTTGACTTTCATTACTCAGTTTTTGAGGATAACGATGTAATATTTGAAAGGACCGAATTCGGGAACAGCAGGGTCGATTTCAGGGCTGTGAGCTTTGGCTCCGGCAGGGTAAATTTCAACAGATCGGTATTTGGAGACGGTGAGCTTGATTTTGAAGGAGCATCAGGTAAAATATCAAAGCTGCAGTTCAAAAAGGCCGTCATGGGATCGGGACCGAAGAACTTCAACCTTATGGAGCTGGAAAATACCGATGTCAGCTTTGAGAGGACCGAGTTTGGCAATGGGGACCTTAACTTCAACCAGTCAGGTTTCCGTTCACTCAGCCTGAAATCATGCCATCTCGATCACTACACTGATTTAAGAGTCGCTTTCGCAGGGCTTCTCGATATCTCTGATACCATAATAAGGGATATCGTGGACCTGGAACCATATGATTTTGCAGTAAGAATAGAATCATTCGACATGTCGGGAATGCGCCTTCCCGGAAAGCTTTACATCAGCTGGGACGAGAATAAATGCAGGAAGCTTATTGCTGACCAGGAAAATACAACCCTGAAGCAAAAGGCGGAACAGTTCAGGCTGCTCAAGGAAAATTTCAATGATACAGGGAAATACGATGACGAAGACCAGGCTTACGTAATGTTCCGGAGGTATGAATCAAGATCACTGCTGACTTCGAAGGTTGAACAGGGTGCTCTTTCTGAATATCCTGCGTATGTTTCATATGGTTTCAAGTGGCTTGTTCTTGACAGGATAGGCTTATATGCAACATCTCCGGGTCGTGTTCTTTTCAGCGTCATTATATTCTGGATTTTCTTCGGTATCCTGTATTATACTCTTGAGATGGCAGGCCTGGGAAAAACAATGTCGTCGGTGGGAAACCCCGATAACCTTTCTGTTTTCTTCCAGTCGTTCTATCACAGCGGCATAACCTTTTTTACGATCGGCTATGGTGATGTATTCCCGCAGGGGCTAAGCAGGATAGTATCCGGAGTGGAAGGGTTTATCGGGGTATTCATGATGTCGTATTTTACTGTGGCATTCGTCAGAAAAGTGCTCAGGTAAGCCTAAAAAACCATCATATGAAAAAAGCAGTCATGATTATCGCGGCCCTGCTTGTCCTTGCCGGGTGCATGAACAAGGCCGGCAGGAAACACCTTCAGAAAAAAGCTGTCGACTTCGATGTGAATTTGTTGAGGAATGATCTCCAGCCTGCTGCAGGTACAAATGGTCAGCTGCTTTATCTTCCGGTGTATTCAAACATACCATATCTTATTGATACTGGTATGTTTGACATGAGCGCATTCGTGGCTGTTCACAATACGGATCTGCGTCATCAGATAACTCTATCCAAAGTTCTTTATTTCAACCAGGACGGTAAGCTCGTTGATGATTTTCTCAGGGAAGGCAGCGTGCCTGTCTCACCCCTGGCTACAAAAAATTTCTATATTCCTTATGAAGATCAGAGCGGGACAGGTGCAAATTTCCTTATTGAATGGATTGCCGACACCATTGTGAATGAACCGCTTGTCGAATCTGTCACGCTCTGCCTCAAGCCCAATAACACACTTGCCATTCAGAGTAGAGGAAGGGTTATCAGGCAGAACAGGAAATAACTTCTTCGGGCTTCAGTGAAGGGGTTTCTTTTTGAGCATCCCTCCTCTTGCCGACCCGAGTTTGTGTGTGACCATAAAGGCGTTCCGGTCTATCTGGTCCATTTCCCTCTGAAGTTTTGCAAGCTCCAGCTTCGTGATCACAACGAAAAGGATGTCCTGTTCATTCAATCCGGGTTCAAGATTTGCACTTTTTCCTATTATCCCCCGGCGTCCCTGATAAATGGAAACACCCCTTCCGAGCTTTTGGATAATCGCCTTCCTTATAAGCTTGCTCTGTTCTGAAATTATTGTGACGCCAATGTACTCTTCAATTCCCTGCGATATATAATCGACAGCCCTGGAAGCTACAATGTAAGTCAGGATTGAATAAAGTGCCGTTTCCACATTGAAGGCAATGGCAGCAACGCTGAAGATGACGATATTGATAACGAGGATGAATTCACCCACCTGTGTGGCAAACTTCTTTGAGAAAAAGAGGGCCAGGATTTCAGTGCCGTCGAGTACGCTTGCACCTCTCATTGCAAGACCTACACCTGCACCCAGGAAAAAGCCGCCGAATACAGCTATCAGGAGCTTGTCCTGCGTTACAACAGGAAAATGCAGGAATTCCACAGCGAGCGAGAGTGCAACTATTGCCAGGAATGTCTTGATCCCGAATTTGAGCGAGATCTGCTTTATTCCCATCAGGATAAACGGAAAGTTAATGATGAAGATCAGGGCTGAAAGGTTCCAGCTGAAAAGCCTCGAGAGAAGCAGAGAAATACCAGTCACGCCACCGTCGAGCAACTGATTTGGCACAAGAAAACATTCAAGCCCTATGGAAGCGCTGAATACTCCCAGGCTTATCAGGAATGTGTCTTTTACCGCAGCTATGATCTTCTGTTTCAAAGGCCGGTTTAGCTTCATATTACTGAAAATGGGGTTCAGTAATAAAGATAACCATTATCGGCTTTAAATCAAAATCAAAGCTTTTAAAAATGCCGGAACACCCGCTACAGCCTCCTGTAAGCAGACATTATTTCGTCTGGTTCCGTCGTTGACTTAAGTGCATCGAAATCACCCCTGAGAGTTTTCAATGCAAAGATCTCTTCGTCGATCTCCTGCCGTGTCCTGTATCCCATTCTTCTGAGCAGTGTTGCAGGAGGGCCCCAGCCCTGTATAACATGCTGCAGCAGGAAGCCTGTTATAACAAGCGGGACCACCAGCCAGAATTTTCGCCCGAACAGTCCTAATACCGTACCGGTAATAGCAAGGGAGGCAGCGTTCATCTCCAGTGCGCGTTCGATATCCCATTCTGACTGAACTTTTTCGAGCCTCTCGTTAATTTCATTGATTGTGAGGCTCCTGTACCCGGTCATCCTGTTCTTAACTTTCTGGTCAATTTTCATATTGTCCTCATCGGAAGTATTTTCCCTGACCCTGTCCTTAATTGTTGTTTCTGGTTCCATAGATGTCATATTTATTTCGGATTGCGGATTAAGGACTTCGGATTGCAGAAGGAGTAATATTTCAACAAACAGATGCACAATAAGTTTAAATTGTTCAATCTCAACCTCACCCCCGGCCCCTCTCCTGAAGGCGAGGGGTGTCTATGGAATTAACAATCTGTCTTAATCCGCAAATTATTCCCCCATTTGGGGGAACGCCCGAAGGGCAAGGGGGTTACCTCTAGGCACTCTAGGCACTTTTTGGTATCTTTGCATTATCATGGAACTTCTTGTCATAGCTCTCCTTATCCTGCTCAACGGATTCTTCGCACTTTCCGAGATAGCTCTTGTTTCGAGCAAGCGGACAAGACTCGAACAGCGTAAGAACAAGGGTTCGAAAGGAGCTGCGATTGCAATCCGGTTGAAGGATAATTCAGGGAGCTTCCTTTCTGCCGTCCAGGTGGGAATGACACTGACCGGCATCCTGACCGGTGTCTTCGGCGGAATGAGCATTGCCTACAAGATTGTTCCTTTTTTTGAAAGGATCCCTGCCTTCGCCTCATTTGCCGAAGAGATAGCCCTCACTGTCACAATTGTCGCAATCACCTATTTCACAATAGTATTCGGGGAGCTTGTACCTAAAACCATTTCGCTCAGCAATCCCGAAAGGATCGCTGTAAGGATTGCCCCGGTCATTAAATACTTCAGCATTATTTTTTATCCTTTCGTAAGGTTTCTTTCGTTGTCGACTTCATTCATCATAAGAGCACTCGGAATTAAACGCCAGAGCGACAGGCTGACAGAAGGTGAGCTGAGGCAGATGCTTAAGACAGCCTCAAGCGAGGGTGTCATAGAAAAGTACCAGGATGTCCTCCACCAGCGGGTTTTCTATTTTGCCGACAAGAAGGCCAGGCACCTGATGACGCACCGCATGGAGGTCGAATGGATAGACATCACCAAACCTGCGGGACATATCAGGCAGGAGCTGCTGAAATCCCGTCACAGCATACTCGTTTGCGGAAACGGCAGCCTGGAAAACTTCGAAGGGATTCTTTCGATAAGGGATTATTTTCTTGCAGTGAACACCAACCCCGAACCAGACATCAGGAGCCTTATCTCCCAGCCTGTTATCGTCCCGGAGAGCATGGATGCACATAAGCTTCTCGAAAAGTTGAAAAATGACAAAAGGTATTTCTGTGTCGTCGTGAACGAATACGGAAGCTTTGAAGGCATTATCACAGTTCACGATATAGTCGAAAATATCATCGGCGACATACCCGAGGAAGATGAAACCTATGAGCCTGATATCTTTGTTCGTGACGATAAATCTTACCTGGTCAGCGGAGACGCACCTGTTGAAGTCCTCGACGGGATACTTGACAACTATATCACTGATCTGGAAAAAATAGATTACTCCACCGTGGCAGGCTTCGTTCTCTACAACATAAAGAAAATACCGAGGGTGGGCGACAAGTTCACACACGGCGAATTCATCATTGAAATAGTTGATATAGATGGCAGAAGGATAGACAAGATACTGATCCGTAAAAAAGACTGATAAACCAACCCTGAAACTGAAAGCATGATGTCAGATTACTTGCTGGGGATCAACCCGGTTATTCTTGCACTGATGGCGACGGCTTACACATGGTTCGTGACAGCTCTGGGTGCATCCATGGTATTCTTCTTCAAAAGCATCAACAAAAAGATCCTTAATTCCATGCTGGGGTTCGCGGCAGGGATAATGATCGCAGCCAGCTTCTGGTCGCTGCTCAAGCCGGCAATCGACATGGCAGCAGAGAGGGGCGATGTGCCCTGGATACCCGCCTTTTTCGGATTTCTCGCCGGGGGCGCTTTCATCTTTTCGATCGACAAGATCCTTCCCCATCTTCATCTCGGCCTGGCAACAGATAAGGCTGAAGGTATCCATACAACCTGGCAGAGGAGCATTCTGCTCGTTCTTGCTATAACGCTGCATAACATACCCGAGGGGCTTGCAGTCGGAGTGGCATTCGGTGCTCTCGCTCGCAACCCGGATATAGGAACTCTGTCAGGAGCTGTTGCACTCGCTATAGGTATCGGGCTACAGAATTTCCCCGAAGGCGCAGCCGTTTCGATTCCACTCAGGCGTGAAGGGTTTTCAAGGAAGAAGTCTTTCTTTTACGGACAGCTCTCGGGTTTTGTCGAGCCTGTTGCAGGCGTGATCGGGGCTTATATGGTCCTTGCAATAGAGCCACTCCTACCCTATGCCCTGTCATTTGCCGCCGGCGCCATGATATTTGTCGTTGTCGAGGAGCTGATCCCTGAATCGCAGACGGGAAACGAAACTGACCTTTCAACCGTCGGCGCCATGATCGGCTTTTCCGTAATGATGCTTTTAGACGTCGCACTGGGATAAGCGAATCAACCTCCCGGCTTCCCGTTTGTTATTATTAATATGAGCAAAGAGAGAAGTCAATGAAAAAAGAGAATGGGCTTATAAGTATTTACTCCGGCACGGAAGTATCGGTGCACCTGCTCAAAGGAAAACTCGACATGGCCGGAATTTCTTCGGAGATCAGGAAGGATTCGGCAGCCGGTACATGGGGGATCGTTCCGGAAAACATTGATCTCATGGTACCGGAAGGGGACTTTGGTGAAGCCGGAAAAATAGCTGACGAATTCGCCGCAAGCAGAAGGGTGGAAAAGCCTGGTTTATAATTGCTGAACTTAAAATTTCCTTAAGATCAGAGAATTCAGTAGATTTGGAAGACAGAGTAACTTCTGATCTGTTTTTTCATTTCAATTGCATCTCATATAATTTAGATGAAAAAAAACACCTTCCCGGAAAATGAATCTCTGCCGAAATCACCAACCGGCATCCATGGTCTTGATGAAATTACATTTGGAGGACTTCCAAAAGGCAGGACAACCCTTGTAGCAGGCTCTGCGGGAAGCGGCAAAACCCTTATGAGCATGGAATTCCTTGTAAGAGGAGCTACCGAATTTAACGAAAACGGGGTCTTCATGGCATTTGAAGAAACCGGTAAGGAGCTGATTGAGAATGTGGCATCGCTCGGTTTTAAGCTCGGTAATCTCATAGATCAGAAAAAAATCGTCATCGATCATGTGCATATTGAGCCGAAGGAAATCGAGGAGACCGGGGAATATGATCTCGAAGGCTTGTTTATAAGGCTTGGATATGCTATTGATTCAGTCGGGGCAAAAAGAGTGGTACTGGACACTATAGAATCCTTATTCTCAGGGTTTTCAAATCCACTTGTACTCAGAGCCGAATTAAGGAGGCTTTTCCGCTGGCTCAAGGAAAGGCAAATTACGGCATTGATAACAGGAGAACGTGGAGACGGATCAATTACAAGGCAGGGCCTTGAAGAGTATGTTTCCGACTGCGTCATCGTTCTCGACCACAGGATAATGGAGGAAACATCAACAAGAAGGCTCCGGATTGTCAAATACAGGGGCTCGATGCATGGGACAAATGAATACCCGTTCCTCATTGATAATACCGGTTTTTCAGTCCTTCCCATTACGTCTATGGGGCTTAACCACACCGTCTCCACGGAAAGGATATCCAGTGGAGTACCGGAACTCGATAAAATGCTGGGTGGCAAAGGTTTCTACAGGGGAAGCACAGTTTTAATATCAGGCACGGCGGGAACCGGCAAAAGCAGCCTTTCAATCTCATTTGCAGAAGCCGCAGCGAAAAGAGGTGAAAAGGTCCTCTATTTCGCACTCGAAGAATCTCCTGACCAGATTAGCCGCAACATGAAATCGATAGGCATCAACCTCGATCCTTATGTTTCAAGCGGGCTGATGAGGTTCAATGCCATGCGTCCATCTACTTCGGGGCTGGAAATGCATCTTACAAGAATGCACAAGGAAATAGAAAGCTTCAAGCCATCAGTCGTCATTGTGGATCCTATAAACAGTTTCATTTCAGGAGCTAACTCGCTTGAAGCAAGATCGATGTCGATAAGGCTTACAGATTACCTGAAATCCAGCCACATAACCGGCTTCTTTACCCATCTCTCGACCCAGGGATCGAACATGGAACCTAATTTTATATCGTCACTCATGGATTCCTGGATCCTGCTGCGCGATATCGAGGAGAACGGTGAGAGAAACCGGGGTTTGTACATCCTGAAATCGAGAGGCATGGGGCATTCCAACCAGATAAGGGAATTCCTCCTTACCGATAACGGTATAAAGCTCGTGGATTATACACAACGAGGAAGAGCAAAGAATTGACAATATCAGAAAAGCTTCAAAAAATATCAGTGACGCCAGAAAATCCACCGGACGAAAAAAATAAAGAAAATCCATTCAATATCTCATGCCAGCGCAATCTTCAAAATCTCCAAAAAACCAGTCAGAAAAATACAATCCTGACAAATGGATCCTTCGGTTATATGTCGCAGGACAGACACCAAAATGCGTCACTGCATTCAGCAATCTTAAAAAGATCTGCGAGGAGCAGCTGAAAGGCAAGTACTCGATCGAAGTTATCGATCTTATGAAAAATCCGCAATTGAGCCGGGAGCATCAGATACTCGCAATACCCACACTGGTCAGGAAACTGCCTGTACCGGTCAGGAAGATTATAGGCGACCTTTCCGATACCGAGAAAGTACTGGTCGGACTGGATATTAAGCTGTCAAAAGAAGTTTTATAAAAGATTAATCCATTCAGGGGGAAAATTATGGGTAAAAGGAAAATCAAATCAGACGCAGACGCCCTGAAGGAAGAGAGGCAGAAGGCCGGGACAATGAAGTACCTGCTGAAATTGTATGTCACCGGTACGACACCTCATTCAGTACGAGCCATCAACAACATAAAGGAAATTTGTGAAGAGTACCTCAAGGGCAGATATACCCTTGAGGTCATAGATCTTTACAAGCATCCTGAGATTGCCCGCAGCGAACAGATCATAGCTGCTCCGACACTGATAAGAAAACTCCCTTTGCCGCTTCGCAGGGTTATTGGTGACCTGTCGGGAACAGATAAGGTCCTGATCGGGCTTGACCTGAGCGAAAAAAAAGAATAACTCCACTCTTATGATTCAAATCAGATTATGAATCATTCTGCCGGAAGTAATGAAGTGAAATCCCTCAGGAAGGAAATCGAGGAGCTCAGAATAAGGCTGTCTGAAACCGAAGAGACCCTCAGCGCAATCCGGAATGGCGATGTCGATGCCATCGTGGTATCAGGCGAACAGGGGGAAAAGATATTTTCACTGGCATCATCCGAAACTCCTTACAGGATAATACTTGAAGAAATGGAGGAAGGAGCAGTGACGGTATCAGCAAAAGGAAGGATCCTGTACTGCAACCGCAGGTTTTCAGAAATAATCGGGTCAGGACCCGAGCAGATACCCGGAACGAATTTCATCGATTATGTATCAGAGGAGGACAGGGATTTATTCCGCAAGCTGCTCGATGAAAGTATGACCACTCCTGTCAGGGGCGACATAAGTGCGAAAACAAACCGTAAAAATGTTCATGTCCACCTGTCCATGGTAGCTCTCCCTGAAAACATCGAGGGAGATATATGTATCATAGTTTCAGATATAACTGCGCGTTTCAATTACCAGAGTTATCTCCGCGAAATGGTGGAGGACAGGACCAAGGAGCTCAGGCATGCCAATCATCAGCTTTTCCAGGACCTGGAAAAATTAAAAAATGCCGAAGCCGAGATCCTGAGAAGAGAATCCCTTTTCCACTCGGCATTTGATGATGGAGCCGTGCCAATGACCCTCACTTCAAAGGAAGGCAGATTCCTGAAAGTGAACCGGGCTTTCTGCAAGCTTACAGGGTACACCGAAGAAGAACTGATCAACATGTCTTTCACCGAGCTGACATATCCTGATGATGTCGATCCGAGTTTGAAAGGCAGAAATGAGCTGGAATCCGGTGAACGTATATCTTTCAGGCTGGAGAAAAGATATCTGAGAAAAGATAAACGCCCTGTCTGGGTCAGCATCAGCACTGCACCCGTGAAAGATGAAAAAGGTGGCTGGGATTATTTTGTAACTCATATACAGGACATTAGCAAGAGGAAATCAGCAGAGACAAGGCTGAAAGAAAGCAAGGAGAGATTCAGGCAGCTGGCCAATTCCATACCCCAGCTGGCATGGATCGCCCTTGCAGATGGTTATCTTTTCTGGTTTAACAACAGGTGGTTCGAATACACCGGCAAACAGCAGGAAGAGATCGTCGGTTACGGCTGGCAAAACCTGATTGAACAGGCCCAGGCTGCTGACTTTCCGGGAGAATGGAAGGAATTTATCTCGGCGGGTAAACCTTTCGAGGTTGTAAGCTCTCTGATCGGTGAAGACGGTATCTACAGGGAATTCCTTATTAAAAGCATACCGATCAAAAACCCTGAAGGGAATGTTGAACAGTGGTTTGGAACACATACTGATATCTCAGAGCTTAAAAAGGTCGAAAAGGAGCTGAAGAGCTCGCAGGAAAAACTGCAGATAGCCCTCGAAAACGGCCAGATCGGGATCTGGGAGTGGAATTTAAATACAGGCAGTGTTACATGGGATGAAAGGATGGAAAAGATGTTCGGGCTGGACCACGGAAAATTTCCCGGCACCTACGAAGCTTTCGAAAACCTGGTTCATGAAGAGGATCTAACACACGTCAGGAAGGCAATAGCTGATTCAGTCGCAAATAAAACCACCTTTGAAACCGTGTACAGGACACGTTCGGGGAATGGTGAATACAGCTATATTTCAGCAAAAGCGCTCCTGTCTTTTGATAGTCATGGCAAGCCGGAGCTCATGTCGGGCGTGTGCTTCGACATCACTGGTACCAAAAGAAGCACCGAACAGGTATTGCTGAAACTCAATGAAGAGCTCCTGAGATCAAACACCGATCTTCAGCAGTTTGCATATGTCGCATCACATGACCTGCAGGAGCCTCTCCGCATGGTTTCGAGCTTTACGCAGCTTCTTCAGCTCAGGTATGGCGACAAGCTCGATCAGGATGCCACAGAATACATCAGGTATGCAGTGGCAGGATCAAAGCGCATGTACGAGCTCCTGAACGGCCTCCTTGCCTACTCAAGGGTGCAGACCAGGGGAAAGCAGTTCGATAAGGTAGACATGAACCTGGTCCTGAAAAAAGTCAGGGAGAACCTCAACCTCGTCATTGAAGAAACAAATACAGTTATTAAAAGCTATAAGCTGCCGGAGGTAAATGCTGATGAAAACCAGATGATCCAGCTGTTTCAGAACCTGATTGAAAACAGTATAAAATTCCGGAGGGAAAATCCGGAGATAACCATCTCCTGGAAGGAATCAGACAACTATCATGTTTTCTGCGTTGAGGACAAGGGGATAGGTATCGAAAAGCAGTACTTTGAAAGGATCTTCAGGATATTCCAGCGCCTTCACCGCTCCGATGAGTATGGAGGAACAGGTATAGGCCTGGCGATCTGCAAGAGGATAGTTGAAAGGCATGGCGGCAGATTATGGGTCGAATCCGAATATGGAAAAGGATCAGTTTTCTGCTTTACCATACCGGAGCTTCCTGTAAATACGCAGGTATAACTCCCCGTGCAGTGCATGAGAGTGATTATCATTCTGTTATTCTCCCCTCCTGTTGAAGGAGAGCCTGCCTCGCTGCAAGCGGGTGGTGGCCAGACTGAAATCAAACGAAGCGCCAGCGGAGTGAGGAATCCCCATGTACGTGCTGAATCCGATTCACTTTGTGAGAACGAAGGAGTGCGCTCGCGCCAGGTCAGGGCGTCGAAAGAATTACGTAATTAATTCCGTAATAAATTACGTAATTCTTTAGAGGAATACCAGCAAACCGGACTTTGTGACCTTTCATTGAACCGCTAAAACCCTTATCTTTACTGTATATTCATATGGCGGAGACATGATAAGATATTTCTGTTTTCTCCTGGTTTTTTCATTTTTGGCTTCTTCATGCAAACCCCATCCGTCAGCGATCAGGATAGGCGACCAGATATGGATGAATGAGAACCTTTCTTCGGACCATTTCAGAAACGGGGACGAGATTCAGCAGGCGAAAACCGCTGAAGAATGGCTGCTTCTTACGAAGGAAAGGAAACCTGCCTGGTGCTATCCGATGGACAATGCGGACAATGGAATCTCATACGGGAAGCTGTACAACTGGTTCGCAGTGGCTGATCCCCGCGGCATAGCGCCGAAAGGCTGGCATGTGCCCCGGGATGAGGAATGGACACAGCTCACGGACTATTATGGCGGGGAAGTTATGGCGGCATACCAGCTGAGGACAACCGGCCTGAGCAACGATAAGCAAAATGAAACAGGATTCTCAGGAAGAGCTGCAGGAGCCCGCAGGATAAACGGCACCTTCTTTGATTTTGGCGCCAATGCCTACTGGTGGACAGCCACTGAGTCCAATAAGGAAATTGCATGGACCCGCCAGCTGAACTACAGCAGGTGTGTTGTAAACAGCCTCACGGTCCCCAAGAAGGCGGGACTCTCAGTAAGGTGTATTAAAGACTGAGGGGGCGAGGGGGCGAGATGTAAACTCTGTGTAACGCCGTGGTAAAAATGACTCTGGATCATGTGGCAATATGGACACGAAACCTGGAAACCCTGAAGGATTACTATGTGAAGTTCTTCGGTGGAAAGCCCAATGCAAAATACCATAATACCCAAACCGGTTTCGAAAGCTATTTCATTACCTTTGGCAATTGCTCCAGGATCGAGATCATGCAGCTCCCGGGCATTCCCGATAACCTGAATGACCCTGCAGGAAAACAGTATATCGGAATAATTCACCTGGCCTTCGGCGCCGGCAGCATGGAAGAGGTCATATCAAAATCAGAGGAGCTTGAGGCTGCCGGGTACAAGATACTGAGAGGACCGAGGAAAACGGGTGACGGGTATTTTGAATTCGAAACCCTTGATCCAGACAACAACAGGATCGAAGTGACAACAATAGCACGAAATGAAGAAGATTGCCGCAATAATACTGGAGAATGACAAAGGTGAATTGCTTTTGTACCTCCGCGACAATAAACCCAGAATTCCCTTTCCTGATCACTGGGACCTGATCGGCGGTCATGTCGAGGAAGGTGAAACGCCGGAACAGGCTCTCGTGCGTGAAGTTAAGGAAGAGCTGGGCATTGACCTGAAAGATTATAAATTCTTCAGGATGTATGAATGCCTCACCGGTGATGCATACGAGAATATAAAGTATATTTATTCGGGCAGGATTAATATCCCCATAGAGGAAATTACTCTTTATGAAGGTGTTGAGCCGAGGTACTTTTCAAAAGAGGAAATCCCTCATGTTAAGTTCGCCAATATTTTGAAAGACATAGTACTCGATTATATCAATTATAAAAATGAAACTGTAAAGAAATTTCAGTGAAGGTTTCCCGCTGATCACGCTGATTACGCTGACAAAACTCAGATTTATTATTCTGATCTGCGTAAATCTCCGAATGAATCTGCGAAAATCTGCGGGAAAAATTTTTTCATCTTTAAGCTCTGAAACCCTGACATACCATGAAAAGAATTACAATTTCAAAGAATGTTTCCCGCTATTCACGCTGATTACACTGATAAAAACGCAGATCTGTCATTCTGATCAGCGTAAATCTGCGAATGAATCTGCGAAAATCTGCGGGAAAGATTTTTTTATCTTTAAGCTCTGAAACCCTGACATACCATGAAAAGAATTACAATCCTGCTTTTTCTATTGATTCCTCTTGCTGCACTGTCACAGGAAGTCAAATCACCCGACGGAAACATTGTCTTCAATATTCAGAACGGCGATAACCTCAAATACTCCCTATCATTCAGGGGAAAGACAATCATTGAACCATCCGTGCTTGGCTTTGAATTCCTGGACGAGCCTGCAATGTCGGGCAATTTTGCCGTTGCGGACCGGAAGCTCACCTCATTCAGTCAAACATGGGAACCTGTTGTCCGATCAAAACATGCCCGGATAGAAAACAGCTATTATGAACTTCAGCTGACACTGCTCGAGAAGGCACAGGAGAAAAGGCAGCTGGATATGTTCGTCAGGGTGTTCAACGACGGGGCCGCCTTCAGGTTCAGGCTGCTCCGTGCCGGCAAGCCGGGCGACAGGCAGATAACAAAGGAGCTGACAGAATTCAATATTCCCGGCGATCCGAAAGCCTGGATAGTGGAGTACGGTAAATACTCCACATCGAATGAAGCTGAATTCTTCGAGCATCCGCTTAGTTACCTCACTGAAAAATCGATTGCCGGGATGCCGCTCCTCATTAAGCAGGACAGCAGCTGGCTGGCAATCACAGAAGCGGTCATTGACAATTATGCCGCATTCTATATCGGCACCAACGGCAATGCAAATCATCTTGCAACAAAGCTGGTTCCCATTCCCGGGGAACCCGAAACCGGGGTGAAGGTCAGGTTCAGTGATGAGGTCTATACTCCCTGGAGGGTCCTGATGATCGGGAAAACACCCGGAACACTCATCGAGTCGGAGATAATTCAGAATCTCAACGATCCCTGTGCGATAAAGGATCCTTCGTGGATAAAGCCGGGTATGAGCGCCTGGGACCACTGGTGGAGCGGTGAGGTGAAAATGGAAATGCCGGTGATAAAGCAATATATCGACCTCGCTTCGACCATGGGCTGGCCCTACATGCTGGTAGACTGGCAATGGTACGGCAAATTCAACGATCCGTCTGCTGACATTACAAAATGGGCGCCCCAGATCGACATGCCTGAGATAATCAGGTATGCCGCTTCAAAAAACGTAAGGATTTTGGTATGGCTTTACTCGAGCGACGTCAACAGGAACTCGGCCTATAAAAAAGCCTTCCCGATTTATCACGACTGGGGCGTGGCAGGAGTGAAAATAGATTTCATGGACCGTGATGACCAGCAAATGGTGAACTGGTATCATGATATCATTAAATGCGCTGCTGAGAACCAGCTTATGGTTGATTTCCATGGTGCATACAAGCCCGATGGAATAATCCGGACCTGGCCAAACATGATCACTCGTGAAGGCCTTATGGGGAATGAATATTACAAGTTTTCCGGCAAGATGAGCCCCGAACACAATGTAAAGCTTGCCTTTACAAGGCTGCTTGCAGGGCAGATGGATTACACTCCGGGCGCCTTCCTGAATGTCACACGGCAGCAATTTAAAAACCAGGTACCCGCAATCGTTTGGAACACAAGGGCAGCCGAGCTGTCGAAGTTCGTTATTTATGAGAGCCCTCTGACGGTAGTATGCGACCATCCGGACAACATACTTAACCAGCCCGGGTCGGAATTCCTTAAGATTGTGCCGACCACCTGGGACAATATTAAGTTCCTTGGCGGCTATCCCGGTGAATATGTCGCGATTGCAAAACAAAATGGCAATGAATGGTTTGTCGGGGTGATGAACAACAGCAAAAAGAAGGAAGTCAGCATTAAGCTCGATTTCCTGCCTGCAGGGAGCTGGGAAGCAGAGACCTGGGCAGACGGAAAAGATGCGGGCAAAGTACCGGCTTCTGTTACAAGGTCAAAGTCTGCAGTTAATCCGGGCGGCACAATGAAAATATCGATGGCGGATAACGGCGGCTTCGCAGCAGTATTCAGGATGAAGAATTGAAGCTGATCAGAAAAACATCACAGCACCTTTTGCCGCAGATAAAACCTGATTATCACGGAGGATATGACATTTATCCTTCTTACAACATCGGAGATAACAGGATATTTTCAGGATTCCGGCCCCTTGCTGAAGCGATATCAGGAAAGAAAACAGTACTCATCGACGGCTTCAGCGGGGTGCTGTGGGAGGAATTTCAGCAAAGGCTTCATTCCGAGCTTAAAAAACTTGGCAAAGAACCAGCCTGGATCAGCACATTTTCTTTACTGAATCCGCCTGAAAAAATTTATGAGCTTGTCAAACCTTTCCTCGGAGGTACGGATCCTTTGTTCGGGAAACGAGCTGATCTGAATATCGAGGACTTTTTTGAAGAAGGCTCATTCGATAAGCTGAAAGCCAGGACCAGTTCCGGAATGCTCATTGTCATAGGTCCGGGAGCTGCACTGGCAAAATGCGGAGGGCTGGTGGTCTATGCGGATATCCCGAAGAATGAGATTCAGTTCAGGTCGAGGGCCGGCAGCATCAGCTGTTTGGGCGCTTCCGGGCCGGAAGACCCGAAGATGATGTATAAGCGGTTTTACTTTGTCGACTGGCCGGTCCTGGGCAGGCACAAGGAGAAAATCGTACGTGACATAGCTATTTACGCCGATACCCAGGATTTTGAAAACCCTGCATTGATTTACGGAGCTGAACTGAGGAAATCACTAAATGCATTAAGCAGAAATCTGTTCAGGGTGCGGCCCTGGTTTGAGCCGGGTGCCTGGGGCGGGACATGGATAAAGGAACATATTTCAGGACTGAACAAAGACGTTCCGAATTATGCCTGGTCATTCGAATTGATAGCACCTGAAAACGGCCTTCTCCTGGAAAGCTCAGGCAGGCTGCTTGAAGCTTCATTTGACATGCTGATGTATATTGAAGCTGAGGCTGTGCTTGGCGATTGTTCTGGCAGGTTCGGCGTACAGTTCCCGTTACGTTTCGACTTTCTCGATACATTCGATGGCGGAAACCTTTCAATACAGTGCCATCCGCGTCCCGGGTACACGAAAGAGCATTTCGGAGAGGATTTTACACAGGAGGAGACGTATTACATCCTCGACACGAAAGATGATGCAAGAGTGTACCTCGGCTTCACGGAAAACATCGATAAAGATGAATTCAGGAGTTCACTTGAAAAAAGCTTTTCAAACAATACCAGGCTCGAGGTTGAAAAATTTGTCCTGGAACATGCAGTCAAAAAGCACGATCTGCTGCTGATCCCATATGGCACAGTGCACGGGTCGGGAAAAAACAACCTTGTCCTCGAAATAAGCTCCACCCCTTATATTTTCACTTTTAAGCTGTATGACTGGCTTCGTCCTGATCTCGACGGCAAGCCAAGGCCCCTGAATATTGAAAGGGCCATGGAGAACCTGTATTTTGAAAGAAAAGGAAAATATGTTACGGAAATGCTCATCTCAAGGCCGGAGAAGATCGGTGAAGGACCCGGCTGGGAGCTCTGGCATCTTCCTACTCACGAGACACATTTTTATGATGTTCACAGGTATGTCATAAAGGATTCAGCTACGGTAATAAATGAAAACAAGTGCCACGTCCTGAGCCTTGTTGAAGGCAGCAGCATAACAGTAGAAACAAAGAACGGAATGAAGCAGGTTTTTAATTATGCTGAAACATTTGTGATTCCTGCAGCAGCGGAAAGATATACCATTACAAACAATTCAGAAAAGCCGGCTATTGTCGTTAAGGCATTTGTAAAATGAACTTTTAAAATCTGCGGGAAATTTTTGAAAAACATACTTTTTTCCCGCAGATCACGCCGATTTACGCTGATAAGAACGCAGATTGACTGCACTATTTCATGAAAGTTAAATATCCGCGGATCATGGCATTATTCTGCGATATATGCGGTATAATCTGCAAAAAACTGCCTAATCGAACATTCTCTTTTCCGGAGTTGTTTTCCTGAGAACCATTAAAAATATTAGTCATGGGAAAGAAAATATTTATCAATCTGCCGGTAAAGGACCTCAAAAGGACAGCCAGTTTCTTTTCACGTTTGGGTTACAGCTTTAATCCCCAGTTTTCCGATGAAAAAGCCAAATGCATGATAATCAGTGATGACATATATGTAATGCTCCTCACCGAACCATTCTTCACGTCATTCACGGGGAAGGATGTTCCGGATACAAAAACAAGCTCCGAAGTAATACTGTCACTGCAGGCTGACAGCCGTGAAGGAGTGGACACCTATCTTGAAAGGTGTATCTCGGGTGGGGCGAAAGACCTGACAAAACCACAGACGATGGATTTCATGTACACCCGTTCTTTCGAAGACCCCGATGGCCATATCTGGGAAGTCTTCTGGATGGACATGGCAAAAGTAACAGAACAGCAACCGGCACAGACTGTTTAAATATTGATTAACTTTGGTATGGAATAGCCTTTAACTTATCCCATACCATGAATAAGCTGACCGAATCAAATGCCTGGAAAACAGGAGTAAGAAGAACAAAGAAAGTTTTTAAGTTGATTGCTTTCATTGTACTGCTTGCCGGAGCAATATTTGTCTACTGGCAATACTTTTATACCTACAGCGAGGGTTATCGCGCTGGCTTGCTTCAGAAATTCTCCAACAAGGGAGCGATCTTTAAAACATATGAAGGTGAAATCATCCTGAGCAGCATCTCATCGACGAGAGATGTGGCGCTGGCTTCGGAGAAATTCTATTTTTCCCTGATCAACAGGAATCTTGTGAGGACATTTGACACTCTCCAGGGAAGGAATGTCATTGTCCATTACAAACAGAAGAACAGTCCTGCCTTCTGGCGTGGCGATTCGGAATATTTAGTGGACAGTGTGAAAGTCAGATACTGATCGTTTTTCATGAAGGACACAAATCAATCATAAAACCTTCTTCAATATACCCATAACGCCTCTTATGAATGTTGCACTTGTGAGCACCTTCACAACAGGGGCTGTACGGCTGCTTCTTCTTGTTGTGTAGGATCTTTGCGGATACCTCTCCCTTTCTCCCCTTCTGCCGCTCTCCCATTCTCCCATTCTCCCCCTCTCCTTTTCCCTGGCCTGCCTGTCGGCTTCCTCAGCAGCATCCTTCTCCATCCTGGCTATCCTTTCGCCAAGTATCTCATAGGCGCTTTCACGGTCTACCAGCCTGCTGTACTTTTGCACAAGCTGTGATGACCTGTTGATCTCGGATATTTCGGCGGGTGTAAGAATATCCATGCGGCTCTGTGGTGCACGGAGCATTGTGGCTGCAAGCGGTGTCGGTATTCCTTTTTCGTTGAGAGCAGTTACAAGGGCTTCTCCTATTCCGAGGCTCGTTATTGTTTCGTCGGTTTTGTAGTAATCTGAATCAGGATAGTTCTCTGCTGTGAGCTTAATGGCCTTCCGGTCGACAGCCGTGAAAGCCCTGAGTGCATGCTGTACCTTCAAACCAAGCTGTGCGAGCACTCCGTTCGGGACGTCAGTCGGATTCTGCGTTACGAAGAATACGCCTATCCCCTTTGACCTGATAAGCTTTACAATATTCTCTATCTGGTCGAGAAGGGTTTTGCTTGCCTGGCTGAAGATAAGATGTGCCTCATCGATAAATATCACCAGCTCCGGTTTTTCCGCATCGCCTTTTTCGGGCATCTGGCTGTATATTTCAGCGAGGAGCTGAAGCATAAAAGTGGAAAACATTTTTGGCTTGTCCTGTATGTCGGTAAGCCTCATTATGCTGATGTATCCCTTGCCGTTCCTGTCCCTTCTTAACAGATCCTGTATATCGAATGAAAGCTCACCGAAGAATTGTTCAGCCCCCTGCTGCTCCAGCTCCAGGATTTTTCTCGTAATAATTCCGGTGGTTGCCGTGGATATCTTGCCATAGTCTTTTTCAAGTTCCTCCTTGCCTTCCTCAGTGACATACTGGATGACTTTCTTCAGATCCTTCAGGTCGAGCAGTGCAAGCTGGTTGTCGTCACAATATTTGAAGATCACAGCCAGCACCCCGGCCTGTGTATCATTAAGGTCAAGTATCCTTGAGAGGAGGACGGGGCCGAATTCCGATACGGTGGCGCGCAGCCTTACCCCCTCCTGGTTTGAAAGGGTCAGCAACTCGACCGGGTAAGCCGCCGGCTGATAGGGAATATTTATTTTCGAATGTCTCTCTGTAATGAAAGGCTTTATCTCACCCGGTTTTGCAATACCGCTCAGATCGCCTTTTATGTCCATGAGCATTACCGGGACTCCTTTTTCGGACAGCTGCTCCGAAAGAATTTGGAGAGTTTTTGTCTTACCGGTTCCGGTTGCACCGGCTATTAGGCCATGCCGGTTCAGGGTCCTTAACGGAATTTTCACCTGTGCTTCTGCCACAGGTTCTCCGTCAAGAATTCCTGCACCAAGAACAATATTTTCACCCTTGCATGCGTATCCGGTAATGATAAGGTCAGTGAATGATTTTTTCCTGTCCATTTCCTTTATTTAAAATTTTAATACAAAGTAACAGATTTTTATTAAATTAGGATTCCCTTTTAAACTAAACCGTACTTATGAAGAGACCAGTTTTGTTCATGATCATGGCATCTTTCCTTATGCAACAGGTAACAGCCCAGGTGACCGATGCCGAGAAAAGATTAAGAGAACAGAAAGCTGATACCACGCTCGGATGGAAAAAAGGAGGTGTGCTGGCTCTCAATATTGCCCAGACATCACTTACAAACTGGTCAGCCGGCGGCCAGAATTCATTTGCCACAAACGGGCTCTTCAGCGTTTTTGCAAATTACCTGACAAAAGAATCGTCATGGACCAATACACTCGATATCGGTTACGGCCGTATGAAGCAGAATGGCCTTAATTCAAGGAAGACAGATGACAAATTCGATTTCATGTCGAAATACGGCAGGCAGGCATTCGACCATTTCTATTATGCTGCACTTGTAAATTTCAGGACACAACTAGATTTGGGTTATAACTACCCGAATGCGGCGAATCCTGAGGAGAAAATCAGGATTTCCAACTTTCTTGCGCCGGGATATCTCATTGGAGCACTTGGACTCGACTACAAGCCAAATGCTTATTTCAGTGCATTCTTTGCACCGATAACCACAAAATTCACTTTTGTAAGGGATGAGCAGCTGTCAGCTATTGGGGCTTTCGGAGTTGATCCAGGCAAAAAGATGAAAACTGAATGCGGTGCATACCTCAGAGCCGCTTACAGCAAGAATGATTTCAAAAGCGAATTCCTCAAGAACGTCTCATTCACTAGTAAGCTGGACCTGTTCTCAAATTATCTCAAGAACCCTCAGAATATCGTTGTCAACTGGGAAAACCTCATTGCCATGAAAATCAATAAATTTATATCGGCAAGCATCACTACCCAGCTTATCTATGATGACAAGATAAAAATAGCCGTTGACAGGAATGATAACGGAATTTTTGAAACCGGCGAAGCTCCCGGACCCAGGATTCAGTTCAAGGAAATACTCGGTGTGGGATTCTCCTATAATTTTTAATCATAACTAAAACTGGCATTATGAAATTTTTCGATGAATTCAAGGCATTTGCCGTGAAAGGAAACATTCTCGACATGGCAGTCGGTATCATCATCGGTGTTGCTTTCGGCAAGGTTGTATCTTCAGCTGTAGCCGACCTCATCATGCCTCCGGTAGGATTGCTCGTCGGTGGCGTTAATTTCACAGATCTTAAAGTTGTGATGAAGGCAGCAACAGAAACAGCGCCTGCAGTTACCTGGAATTACGGTAACTTCCTCCAGGCATGCTTCGATTTCCTGATCGTGGCATTTTCCGTTTTCCTTGTTATTAAAGGGATGATGAAGCTGAAGAAGAAAGAGGTAGAGGCCCCGACCAAGCCGCCGGTGGCAACAAAGGAGGAGATACTTCTTACAGAGATCAGGGACCTGCTGAAACAGAAGTAGTATAGTAAAATTTAAATCCATTAACCACAAAGGACACTAAGGTTAACACGAAGGACACTAAGGTTTAATCC
>DATGWQ010000141.1:0-7298 GCA_035299385.1 Bacteroidales bacterium
AGTATTACCGATTCGCCGATAAATTGTGTTACAAGCTGCTTTTTGTAGGCGCCGACAACCTTCCTGATCCCGATTTCCCTGGCCCTCTTAAATGACCGGGCAGTTGCCAGGTTTATGAAATTGAAACATGCTATTACCAGGACGAAAAGTGTAATTATTGTTAAGGCCTTCACATAAGTTTCATTACCCTTCACTGCATTATCGTAAGTGAATTCTGCAGATTGAAGATGTATGTTTTTTAATGCCTGGAAATATGGTAACCATGATAGGCCCCGCTGAGGTTCATTAGGAAGAATCTCTTTTTTAATATGTTCCTGGAACTTTTCCTGCAAAAGATTAACATCCGTACCCGGCTTTAGCTTCACGTAAGTAAAAAACTGGTGCCATCCCCAGCTCTGCATTCTGTCTTCCGGAAGCTCTGCTGTAGCCAGGGAGACCAGGTAATTGAAATCAAGATGAAAATGACCAGGGAGGCTTTTAAAGACCCCGTTTATCTCGATGTCTGACTTGTCGAGCTTTAAAATCTTCCCCACCGGATCCTCGTTCCCGAAATACCTTTCGGCCATTTCCTGCGAAATGATCATTGTTTTGGG
The DNA here is from genome assembly GCA_035299385.1 of Bacteroidales bacterium. Taxonomy (GTDB): domain Bacteria; phylum Bacteroidota; class Bacteroidia; order Bacteroidales; family VadinHA17; genus LD21. The sequence continues at coordinate 594 of DATGWQ010000141.1, forward strand.
CGCCCGGAGGGAAGTTGCAGGATTACCATGAACGAACTCAAGCGGGAATATATCGAGTAATGATGCCTCGACAAACCATCCTTTCGGCTCGTAATTCATTTTATCCCCGGATTCAATAAGGAATTTGTCATCAGTCATCAGGATACGCGCGGTTGCCTCAATCTCAGGGTATTGCTGCTTAAGGAAAGTGGCATATGCAGGTGGTGCGGAAACATTGTAAGTCCTGGCGGCATCACTTATTCTTTCCTCGTAAATACGATATATATTTTCGCCTCCTTCAATATGCCTGTCATATTGAAGCTCGTCCCGGACGAACAGCCCAATTGCAAGACAGCCGATTATTCCGATGGTAAGACTGACAACATTTATTGTTGCGAAGACTTTATAGCGAAGGAAGTTCCTTATTGCGGATTTCAGGTAATTTATTAACATAACTGCAGTTTTTCATTCATTCCGGGCAATACATCAGGAAAGAAGGTTCTGGGTAACTATTTGTCCGTCAAGCATTCTTATTATCCGATGACTGTACCTTGCATCGTGCTCGTTATGTGTTACCATCACGACCGTAGTACCCTGTTCATTCAGGTCACTGAGGAGCTGCATCACCTCGTTGCCGTTAATGCTGTCAAGATTTCCGGTAGGTTCATCGGCAAGGATCAGCTTCGGATTATTTACGACAGCCCGTGCCACGGCTACCCTTTGCTGCTGACCCCCGCTCAGCTGTTGCGGGAAGTGTTTGCGCCGGTGAATGATCTGCATCTTTTCAAGGACATTGTCAACCCTCTTCCGGCGCTCACCTGTCCTGATGCCAAGATAAATCAGAGGCAATTCAACGTTTTCATAAACGGTCAGCTCATCTATCAGGTTGAAGCTCTGGAACACGAACCCGATGTTCACCTTGCGTAGGTCGGCCATGCGGTTCTCGCTCATCTTCGATGCATCGATACCGTTAAACCTGTAGGTTCCGTTATCCGGATCATCGAGGAAACCCATAATGTTCAGCAGGGTCGATTTGCCGCACCCCGAGGGACCCATAATAGCGACGAACTCGCCCTCCTTAATCTCAAGGCTCAGCTTGTTTAAGGCAACAGTTTCAACCTCTTCTGTCCTGTAATACTTTTCAAGATTGACGATGCTTATCATATACATGTTTTAATAAAATGCTCTTCAGTGACACAACAGAGAAAAAATTATGCCAAATTCCTAAATCATTGAATATTAGAGATTTAAAAAATATTAAAGTGTTACAAATAAGATCAGTTCTGTATTTTTCTGGTACAATAAATACCAGTATCAAAGGTCCCTTTGCCTGTGCCCTGAGCCCTGAGCCCTGAGCTCCCCACATCCTTTGCCCTTTACCCTTTTGCCCTTTGCTCTTTGCCCATGCCCCATGCATCATAAGTTTGTCTTTGTTAAAAACTTTTTCCAATTTCAGGGTAACAAAACGGGAGCCATTCCTATTAACCAGGAAAAAATGGAATTCCCTGCTTGCCGGCTACAAATCTAAATGTAACTGACCAGACGTAAGTATCTCTTTGCCTTAGACCTTTGCCCTTTGCTCTCCGCCCCATGCCCCATGCTCCATGCTTCTTGCGTTCCGCATTGCGCGTTCAGCTTATGGGATGGTTCAAGGTTCAAGATTCGAGGTTCAATGCTTTGCTCTTTGCCCCTTCGCCCCTTCGCCCTGAGCCCTTTGCCCAATGAAAGCTCATTTAACATAATCATCACTGCATCGCTATGAACAAAGCACAGGAATTCTGGGATAAACAGGCAAAAAGTTTTGACGACTTCGAAAGGCAAACTGAATCTGCTACCCGGGAAATAATTGCAGTGACAAAGAAGTACCTGGCTGCACATGATAATGTACTCGACTTTGGATGTGCAACAGGTAACAAAACATTAAAATTTGCTGCAGGAGTAAAACATATCCATGGACTTGATTTTTCTCCTGAAATGATCTCCGAAGCCGTGAAAAAGAAGCAGGAATCAGGTGCTGAGAATGTCTCCTTTTCGCAGGGGACCATTTTCAGCAATGAACTGGAAAAATTATCGTTCGACAAGATAATCGCACTTTCAATTATCCACTTGCTGAAAGACAGCGGCAAAGTAATTCAAAGAATAAATGAATTATTGAAACCAGGGGGCCTGTTAATTTCAGAAACAGCCTGTTTCAAAGAAAAGATGGATCCGAAAACCAGGTCGGAACTGGAGCTATTCCCCCTGCATCTGAATATGTTCACTACATCTGACGTGGAAAGATTAATTAAGAGCAGGAATTTCAACATCATTGAATCCGGAAACATTCTTTATAATGGCATCCCTATCAGCTTTATCGTTGCTCAAAAATCAGGACTTAGGATCCAAGGTAAAATATGCATCTGAAACATCGACTGCGCTCGTCTCGACTCCGCTCGACGACCAGGACGACCTGACCAGAAGACACCAAGACTCCAAGACCCGCAGACTCCAAGACAACTACATTCAATTCGTAATCAATTCATCTTTTTATTATGATTCCAAATCCAAAGTACAATGACAGACTGCCCTCTGTATCATTTCCAGCCAATGGAAATGTGATGACAGATAATTCCGGCACTGACCCGGCGAAAAAATTTGTTAAATGGTCACAGGATAAAAAAGTCCTGGTAACCAATCAGGTCATGACCGCTACTATTGATGGAGTTGCACAGGATTTCATTACACAATTAACTTTCAGGCTGTCCGATGACGGAAAAACTTTAACAATGGAAGAGGTGACCAAAAGTAAGCTTAACGGGGAAAGAACTGTAAGATCCGTTTTCATAAAAAAATAAACCTTAAACTTAATAAGAATTTTCTGCTGTCAAACACTTGGGATAAGAATGGAGCCGTGAACATTCATGTCTCTGCGTTAAAATTTTCCCGCGGATTACGCAGAAAAAGACGCAGATTTACGCAGAAGCTCTAACAAAAGTTTGGACTAATTCTCAGGTAACCTGATATGAAAAGAACAATAATAATCTTGTTTGCTATTTCCGCATTCTCCCCGGCATATTGTGATGTAATATTTACACCGTTGCAGTACAATTTTTTCAGCTATTCAGGAGAGCTGGTTTTCAATTACGAAATACTCACAGGTCCAAAAAAAACAACCTGTTATTGGGGCGGTGCAGGAGTGGTAGGTTCCATAACCCGGAAGTTTTCGCCGACATTAGGCGCTGAAATTGCAGTCGAGAAACGCCGCTATTTTGAGCCGGACAGCTTTAAGCATTTCTTTTTAAGCTCATACCTTGGACTGGCTTACATGTGGAATCCGGAGATTGCCCCCGACTGGATGGGAATAATTCCCGGATTAAAGATCAATTATAAAGCTCAGATTTCTAAACGTCTTGTCGCCGAGCCATATGTGAGCTTATCTTTACCATTCACCTTCGATGCAAGGCTCAAAAATGCTTATTTCCCGATACCCGTTTTTACCATAGGAGCAAGAGTCGGGATAACAAAACTTAAGGATAAATATTCAAATAGCGCACTCTAGTCACACTGACGCTCCGGACAGTGCCTTCGGCTCGTAACTCTAGTCACTCTGACGCTCGTTTTCGCTCGATCAGTGCCTTGGGTTCTAGTCACTTTCATACTTAATAATCCACCATGAAAAAACTCTTTCTGATTCTTTTTTGATTATCCACGGCCATTCAGATATTATTAGCCAGGGAACTTCAGAAATTGAAAACGCTCTCATAAAAATCAGGCAGGATGCTCGTCCTTTAATCCCATACCACTGATCTCGGAGCAGGAGAATAAAGTTTACCTGATAACCGCAATGATCACGCTGCCTGCCAGGTCGATTCAACAGGCAAAGACAACCAGGTGCTGGCAACAATGCATTCGCATATAATATCCGATTTAATTGATCCTACTGACATCTACAAAAAAGTATTTACTCCTGGTGATGGGATTCTGTCTCATCACTTTTCTCGTAAACGGACAGGAAGGTAAAGTGAAAATCTTCCAGAGCCGCAGAATGCAGTTTATGTCAAACAAGATAGTTGACCTCAGTTATGGCAACCTGAAGGAAGTACCAGTCTTGCATGCAACAGATGAAATTGAAATACTGATCCTTGATAACAACAACCTGGAACGACTCCCCTCCTGGATTGGAACTCTCAAAAATCTACGTGTGCTTTCAGTAAGAAACAATAACCTGACGGAGCTTAATGATCATCAGATCTGAATAGAAAACGTTTAAATTTCCTGATTACAAAGAGAAAAGAGATTGAAGATAGTTTTGGAGAACAGCTTGAATGGGAAGATGGTACACGCAAAAACCCTTTTATAAGAACAAATTCACATATGGGTGGCTTGAAGGATGAACAGAATTGGGGAAATATCATTACTGATTTAGTAGATAGATTGATAAGATTTGAAAAGGCAATCGGACCTTATTTGAAAGGGATTTAAGTTATCCACATTATTAGATTTAATTTCCCAAATTCAACATTTGATAATAGTAGTGATGCGTTAACTTTTAAAAAAATTATATAAAATACTGATAATAAAGTTCATATAAACGTTCTTTGATTTTTTGATTTGATTTGACCCGTAGTTTTGCACCTTTTAAGTGCAAAATTATGAATTCAGGTAAGTATGTCTTTGCTCAGATACTTCAGTTTGTCAATAAGTATGAGTTTGAAAAGTGTGTTTCTCGTTACAGAGGAGACCATCGAGTCAGAGATTTAAATTGTTGGAATCAGTTCATTCAACTTTTCTTTGGCCAATTAACCTCAAGGAACTCATTAAGAGACATTTGTTTATGTCTGAAGGCGCACAAAAACAAACTCTACCATCTTGGTATAAAGCAAAATGTCAATCAATCCACACTATCCAGAGCGAATGAAAATCGGGATTGGAAGATTTTTGCTGACTTCGGTGAATACCTGATAAAAACAGTTAGGCCCATGTACTCTGACACCCCGATTCCTAGTGTCAATATTGACAATGATGTTTTTGCACTTGATTCAACAACAGTCTCATTAAGTCTTAAACTATTTGCCTGAGCCGAGGGTAAATACTCCAGAGGCGCTATCAAGATCCATACGATGCTTGATTTACGAGGGAGTATTCCAACTTTCATTTTTATCACAGATGGCAAGTATCACGACAGTAATGTACTTGATGAAATTGTACCTCAACCTGATGCCATATATCTGATGGACAAAGCTTACATCGATTTTGCTGCGCTGTATAGAATGAATAAAGCAGATGCATTCTTTGTGACAAGGGCAAAGGTGACTATAGATTATCGTGTGCTAGAAAACAACTTCAATCTGGATGAAACTACCGGGCTCAGAAGTGACAGAACCATAAAGCTGAAAGGTCCAAAGTCTAAGCAACTATATCCTGATACTCTTCGAATGGTAGAATATTATGATGATGAAAAAGATCTGTTACTTACCTTCATATCCAACAACTTTGAAGTATCGTCACTTGAAATTGCCAGACTATATCGTAATCGCTGGCAAATCGAAGTGTTCTTCAAATGGATTAAGCAGAACCTTACCATAAAAACGCTTTGGGGTCATTCAGAAAATGCTGTAAAAGTACACGTGTGGATCGCCATCTGCACCTATCTGATAGTCGCTCAAGTAAAATATGCTCTTAAAAGTACGTTTTCAATCTATGAGATAATGCAGATTTTAGGAATATCTGTTTTTGACAAAACGCCTGTAAAAGAACTACTTACAGAATTGCAAATCAACCAAAATTTCAAAGAACAGGGTAATTTATTTAATATCAATAATTTATTAACGCATCAGTAGTAATTTGATAACTCTAATTTTGCAATGAGTTCAATTGCATTCATTGACACTGAAGTCAGCCTTAAAACTCATGAGATCCTCGATATCGGATCTATCAAGGATAACGGCAATTCCTTTCATTCAAATTCTATTTCAGATTTCACATCATTTATTAATGGCACCAGTTTTATTTGCGGCCATAATATTCTCAGGCATGATTTAATATATCTGCGCAGAAAAATTAAAGGTCCCGGTATAGACCAGTTAAAAGTAATTGACACGCTGTTCCTCTCTCCTCTTCTCTTTCCGAAAAAACCCTATCATCACCTGTTAAAAGACGACAAGCTTCAATCAGAGGAGTTGAATAATCCTTTAAATGATTCAATAAAAGCCAGGGATTTATTTAATGATGAAGTCACTGCATTTAATGAGCTGGACAACTCACTAAAGAGCATTTACTATCTCGTGCTAAATGACAAAATAGAGTTCCGTTCATTTTTTGAATATATCTCTTTCAAACCCGACACGTCAGTTCATTTGACAGATCTGATACGTCAAAAATTCAGTGAAGAGATCTGTGCTAATGCAGATTTGAATCAGTTTACTACTCAATATCCAATTGACCTGGTATATTGCCTTGCCATCGTAAATTGCAGGAGCAGGTATTCCATAACACCTCCCTGGGTACTTAAAAACTATCCTGAGCTAGAGAGAATTATGTCCCTGCTCAGGAATAAACCATGCATAACCGGTTGCCCATACTGCAATAAAGCGCTGGATCATCATTCAGGGCTTAACCACTTTTTTGGATTTGAATCATTCCGGAAATACGGGGACAAACCTTTACAGGAGGATGCTGTTAAAGCGGCTCTTGAAAATAAATCATTCCTCGTAGTCTTCCCTACCGGCGGCGGTAAATCGATAACCT
>DATGWQ010000142.1:0-2402 GCA_035299385.1 Bacteroidales bacterium
AATGATTCGAAATCTAACAAAGAGATTGAATCTTTCACCAGAGGTTTTAATCAAAGATTATAAACTTGCAGGATAACAGATTAATAAAAAGGCTAAACCTAACACGGACGGTAGCATTAATAAACTCGTCACGGTTTTTGCAAATAGATTCAGCATCGAATAAAGATTTAAGTGCTCTTAAACCCGGACACGCTCATCGACCCGCTTTCAAACATCTGTACCGTGACCAATTCCTAAGTCCGACCATGTTTATCGCGCGACACTGCACAAGCCGTCTTCGACCCAGTTTTATACCGTGACAGATTACTTTCCCAATAAAGATTGTACCGCGAAACTCATAGTCCGCATAAATTTGTACCTTGAGGGCAAAAACCGCGCCGTTTCTCGCTCCCTGCGGCCTTACTGGCATCGTGACGAAAACGAAGGATCCTGCCAACGGCCTCCGGTCGCTCAAAAACAAAAACTACCACTCACCGCCGGGCCGTTATAAATAATGCATCTCAACCAAAAGAGACGAAAAGTTGCCAGAAACAAATTCTATAAAATCGTAACATTTGTTACAAAATGATCGAAGATCCTGCTTTTGAATTGACATCACCAGTATCGAAATTTTAACAGGCACTATTTATAACACGGACAATAAAAAACATTTTTTTGTCACGGTTTTTGCAAATAGATCCTGCATCGAATAATAATCCTCTTGCTCGTATACCCGGATTCCCGCATTCGTCCGCTTTTCAAGTTCTTCACCGTGACATATTCCTTATTCCGTCAGTGTTTGTACCGCGAAACTGCACCAGGCAGCCTCGGGCCAGCTTTTCACCGTGACATATCAGTTATTTCTATAGTGTTTGTACCGCGAAGCACATATTCCGCATTAACATTTACCATGATGGCAAAAACCGCGCCATGCCTCGCTTCCGACGGCCTTACTGGCACCCTGACGAAAGCGAAAATCCTGCCAACGGCCTCTGGTCGCTCGGCACCAAAAACGTTTTTTATTGCCGGGCCGTTAGCATTTATTTCTGCCACCAAGATAATTCACTATAGCCCCAATATTCATAAAAACTATTCACTATGAGAACGAAAATTTTATTGTTTTTTGTGGTTATTTCTATTTTTATTAGATGTAAATCACATAATTCAGAGATATTGAATATACCTGGGTCTATCTTCCAATACACACTTGAAGGAAATGGCCCTTATATTGTAACCTTCACAGGTTCGGAAAATTTAGGTCGAAGTCTTTATTCAAATCGGCTTCGTGATCATGTAACATTTATTCACGCTGATCCACAATTAATGGCTGCATCATCATTGGATACCCTTACGATGAATAGTGTCATTGATGATATCGAAAGAGTTAGATTATATCTTGGTGTTGAAAGAATTTCAATCATGGGTCACTCAATGTTTGGGCCAGTGCCCTTAGAATATGCTTTAAAATACCCTGAACATACTAAATGGTCAATCTTAAGTGGTGCCCTACCATTCACAACAAAACTTGCTTTTGATCTATCAAGAGCATACTGGGATTCCTCAGCGACTCTGGAAAGAAAAGCTATTAGAGATGAAAATTTGCGACATCTTCTGAATGATACTGTAAATAAATCAATTTCTGAAAAATTTTGGGATCAATATAAGGCCGACGTCCCAATGAGATTTGCAGATCCAAATTTTGATATGAGTGGCTTAGAAGAGGCTGGAAGAGGCAGCACCAACATGGCTTTTGTTAATAGGTTTTGGGGAGTGGTTTTGAATAATTATGACAATTCATCTAAATATCAAGGAATAAATACACCAGTTCTAGTTATATCTGGCAAATATGATTTTGGTGCTCCATATTTCCTTTGGAAAGATTTTGGGAAAAATATGCCTGATTATACGTTTCATATATTTGAAGATGCTGGGCATAATCCCATGTTAGAAGTACCAGATAAGTTTGATCAGCTTTTAATTGATTGGATCTCTTCACATAAATAATCTTCTAAAGTGATTTAAATAGAACAAATGCTAACACGGACGGTAGCATTAATAAACTCGTCACGGTTTTTGCAAATAGATCCTGCATCGAATAAGAATCAAAGTAATCTTAAACCTGGACACGCTCATCGACCCGCTTTCAAACATCTGCACCGTGATCAATTCCTTAGTCCGATTTTGTTTATCGCGCGACACTGCACAAACCGGCTTCGACCAAGTTTTATACCGTGACAAATTACTAACCCAATAAAGATTGTACCGCGACACTCATAGTCCGCACAAAGTTGTACCATGAGGGCAAAAACCGCGCCGTTCTTCGCTCCCTACGGCCTTACTGGCATCGTGACGAAAACTTGTAATTCTGCCAACGGCCTCCGGTCGCTCAAAATCGTTTACTAATGCTCACCGCCGGGCCGTTA
>DATGWQ010000143.1:0-1724 GCA_035299385.1 Bacteroidales bacterium
AACTGGTCTCGATGCCAAAGCGCTGCCGGTAGACTTGGTACACCCAGTGGGTCATCGTGGGCGACACGCCCCAACAGGCATAGACTAAGGTTTGACGGCCGTGACGGTTACGCTGTCCCCGCCAGTTACGACAGTGGACACCGATCGGCACGGTGGCGGTGCGTTGGCTCGCACTGGTCAGGGTATAGCGGAACCAACCCTGGCGTTTGTGGGTGGCAAAGACCCGCGTCCCACTGGGGCCGCGCGGGTCATCGGCACGTCGGCCCCGGCAGAGCACTGGCATGATAAACGGATAGCGCGCCGCTTGCAGGTAGCGGATGACATCAACGCTGTAAAAGCCACGGTCGAGCAGGAGTAAACTGGGCCTGATCCCGGCCCGGCTGGCGGTGCGCAGCAAGCGCTTGACCACTTCCACCAGGTCGGCACCGTGCTCGACGTGGGTTAACGCCACGGTGAAGCGCCGCCCGCGGTGCACGAGATAGGCGGTGGCATAGGCATGAAAGTGGGTGGTGCCGCTCTTGGCTTGACCGCGATATAGCACTCCTATACAGGTTGTAGAATTTATAAATACCAATTACATTTCTTAAAATTGAAAACCTTTTTATTGAGAAAATTGAAAAAACTCTGTTTGACTTGCTGAAAAGTTTTATTTTCATAAAAATGCCTTCGCAGAAAATTTTTTCCTTGCAGCCAAACAGCTTCAACCGGGTTTTGGTCAGGTGCATTTGGCGCAAACAAGATGCACGTCACTTTCCAATCCTTTTCGTCTAACCCTTGGTTCACTGTCTTTAAATAGGTCTGAACCTCTTCGCTACAATGATACTTCGCTCCGTCCCAGAGTATGATCAACTTTTTGTCGGGGTGAAGCCTCTGTAAATACTCAATAAAGGATACCGTGCTGGCGCCATTTCCTTGCTCGTAGGGGCTGAGAATGAACTCTTGGTTATACAGGTCCATGACGCCATAATAGGTCTGTCGTTGCTTGACGTTTGCAATCGGAATTTCCGTCCGTTCATTCTGCCGGCCCCACACGTAGCCTATCGTATCTCCCCACACAAAATGACACTCATCTTCAGCAAAAACAATGACTCACCCGACACAATGTCGGCCTGACGCTCGGCCAGGTGTTCTTTGATCTCCTCCCGTTTCTGCAATACCTGCGCTTCATCCCGGTTCGGGTTAGCCGCTTGGGTCTGATGCCAACTCAGTCTCCCTTCTTTCAAGAGGTCAGAATACGATTGCTTCGAATGAAACACCACTCCATAGTGATACTCGATATAATCTCTCAGTTCTTCCACGCTATAATGCGGCTGCATTCTGAGATAAAAAATAATTTCATCATGCTGGTCTGCTGTCAACAATCCCTTACCACCTTTATAATTTAACTTCAACGCACTGGCGCCTTCGTTTTCAAATCTGATTTTCCATTTGCTTACAAACGAATCAGACACATTTAACAACGCACAAATATCGTCAGTCTTAAAATCAAAAAGAATCATTTTAACTGCTAATGCTCTTTTTACTTCAAGATTCGCTGATAAATCAATACTATCATCTAAACTTGACATGGCAGATTCTCCTCTAAAAGTTTCTTATTAATTATAACATATATATAAAAATTTTACAACCTGTAAAGGATTGCTATATGTTCCGCCATGGGAATGACGCGTTTGCCCTCAAAATGGCCACACTTCTTAGGCCATTCCTGATCCTCAAGAATAATT
>DATGWQ010000144.1:0-7388 GCA_035299385.1 Bacteroidales bacterium
TGTAAACAGTATTTCGCGGTATTTGGGCAGCGGCCATATCTCATCGTCAACCATCAGTTCAAGACGGTCAATATGATCGCGGATCTCATCCAGGTAAGGCTTCACCTTGTTTTCATAAGCCAGTGCTTTACGGAATGCATCTTCAATTTTGTTTGCCCTTTTTCTCTCCTCGATCATTTCATTTACAAGCTTTTTGATACTTGAAATATGATCGGAGATAGTAACAATCATCTCCTTGCGGGCTGAAGCCAGCCTTTCATATTCGGCCGCATCAAAGACCTCACGCAATCTCTGCACATTCTCAAGGAGTGTTGTCATGTAAGTGATGCCGGTTGGCACTATATGGTTGACAGCCAGATCGCCGAGCACCCTTGCCTCAATCTGGATCTTCTTTGTGAATTTTTCATATTCGACTTCAACCCGGCCTTCGAGTTCCTTTTCACTGAAGATGCCATTTCCGATCAGGACATCCTTCGATTTCTCTGAAAGGTACAGGCTGATCGATTCCGGAACGCTGGACGGCCCTGTGAGTCCCCTCTTCCCTGCTTCCTTGTGCCACTCTGCGCTGTAACCGTCACCTTCAAAAAGCACCCTGTCGCATTCAATGATATACTTCTTGAGAACCTGGAAAATAGCTTCATCCTTGTTCCTGCCTTTGTTAATGATAACATCGACATCTTTCTTGAACTTCTTAAGCTGGTCTGCAACAACCGTATTCAGCACTATCATTGCAGCCCCGCAGTTGGCTGAAGATCCTACCGCCCTGTATTCGAACCGGTTCCCTGTGAAAGCGAAAGGCGAAGTACGGTTCCTGTCGGTATTGTCAATAAGCAGTTCGGGTATTTTACCTATTCCGAGCTTGAGCTCAGTTTTCTGTGCGGGTGTCATCTTCCTGTCGGAGACCTTTGTTGCAAGGTCAGAAAGCGTGTTCGAAAGATAAGTTCCGAGGAATACCGATATAATTGCAGGTGGAGCCTCATGCCCGCCAAGACGGCAGGAGTTTGATGCGCTCATGACGGAAGCGCGCAAAAGCTCATTGTTCTCGTTGACAGCTTTAATTACATTGACAAGAAAAGTAAGAAACTGGAGATTGGTCTTGGGGTTCTTTCCCGGGGAAAGAAGGTTGACTCCGGTATTTGTTGCCATAGCCCAGTTGTTATGCTTGCCCGATCCGTTTATGCCGGCAAAAGGCTTTTCATGAAAGAGCACCCTGAACTTATGCCTTCTTGCAATACGCTTCATTATATCCATCAGCAATTGATTATGATCCACGGCCAGGTTTACTTCCTCATGAATGGGAGCGCACTCGAACTGGTTCGGGGCAACTTCATTATGCCGCGTTTTAACAGGAATGCCAAGCCTGTATGCTTCATATTCGAAGTCCTCCATAAATGACATTACTCTTTCGGGAATGGATCCGAAGTAATGATCGGAAAGCTGCTGGTCCTTGGATGACTGGTGGCCCATAAGGGTGCGGTCGGCAAGCATAAGATCGGGCCGTGCATTGTACAGTGCATCATCGATAAGAAAATATTCCTGCTCGATCCCCAGGGTTCCAATAACTTTTGTGACATCCTTGTCAAAATACTGGCATACATCAACTGCAGCCCTGTCGAGCTCGGATAAAGCCTTCAGCAAAGGGGCTTTATAATCGAGCGCGTCGCCGCGGTATGATACGAAAATTGTTGGGATACAAAGGGTTGAACCAACAATGAAGACCGGTGATGAAACATCCCACGCGGTATACCCCCTCGCTTCGAAAGTGTTCCTTATTCCGCCGCTTGGGAAGCTTGATGCATCGGGTTCTGACTGGACCAGCACCTCGCCTGAGAATTTTTCAACGGAAACACCGTTGTCGCCTATTTCAAGAAATGAATCATGTTTCTCAGCTGTACCGTCGGTAAGCGGGTGAAACCAGTGGGTGAAATGAGTTGCGCCTTTTGAAATTGCCCAGGATTTCAATCCTGTTGCCACAAGGTCAGCCTGCTGCCTTGTAAGTGATTTCCCTTCATTAATAGCCTGCTTAATTATTGTGTAAGCCTCCTTTGAAAGGTAATGTTCCATTTTCGGAAGATCGAACACATTTTCAGCAAAATATTCTGATACAGGTTTTTTCGGACACCTGGGTGAGATAGCCTCCCTGTTGAAGACTTCTTTTAATGCACTGAACCTTAACTCTGCCATTTTTTATAGATTTAGATGTACAAAAATACACATTTTTTTAATTACACCCCTATTTTGAAGGGTGTTTTTTTCTTTTTTTATAGTTTTTTAAAGCAATACCCCTATTTTTTTATACATACTTTGGAAAATGTGATATTTCTTTTTAAATTAGATTATATTATAAAGAGCTGATGATACAGCAGAAAAAGGCAAAGGAATATTTATGTTTCTCCAAATTAAATTTTGCTATATTTGTCGCCTGTATTAAAAAGGTATAACGATTAATCATTAAAGCAATTAATTAAATGTCAGTACTTCAGTTTTTACGGGAGAGAGCCGGGATATTGGTGGCTGGACTTATTGGTTTCTCACTCCTGATATTCGTGGTCAGTGATTTCTTCGGTCGCGGAAGGAACCAGGGACGCAAAATGCGCAAATATTATGAAATTGGCCAGATAAGCGGAGAACCTGTTTCTTACCAGGATTTTGAGACAAGGCTGCAGAACCTGATTAACATATACAAGATGTCAGGCAGGCAGAGTATCGATGAAGCCACCTCCGAAAACCTCAGGGAACAGGTATGGCAGCAGATGGTAAGGGAAAAGATCCTTGACTCACAATACGAGAATCTTGGTATCGGGGTAAGCACCGAAGAAGTCGATGAAATGGTTCTTGGCAACAGCCCCCACCCGATAGTTCAGCAGCTCTTCACAGATCCGCAGACAGGCATTTTCAATAAATCGTTCCTTGTTAACTTTCTTAAACAGACTGAAGTAGATGCATCCGCAAAAAATTACTGGCTGTTCTTTGAAGATGAGATCGTAAACGACAGGATGAACAGCAAATACAACACACTCGTATCAAAAGGATTGTATGTAACATCCAAACAGGCTGAATTCGAGAGGCAGCTGAATGCTAATTCTGCCGATTTCAGCTACGTGATGAAAAACTTTGCATCAATTGCAGATTCATCCCTGAACATAAGCAAGGCTGACCTTGAGCCATATTATGAAAAACATAAGGAAAGCTACAAGAGGACAGCAGCAAGGGATATAGAATATGTAACCTTCGAGGTAGTCCCTTCCGAAGATGACATGAAGCAGGCACAGGAATGGATCAGTAAAACGAAGGCAGAGTTTGCTGCAGCAAAGGATCCTGTTGAATTCATCAATCTCACAGCCGATACACGTCACGTGGGATTCTATGTGCCCCTCAGCAATGTTCCTGAAAACCTCAGGGATTTTGTGAAGCTCGAAAACAGGGACAGTATTTTCGGTCCGTATATGGAAGATGGCTCATATAAGCTTGCACGGCTTATTGATGTACAGAACAGGCCTGATTCAGTTCATGCACGGCACATTCTTCTCAGCCCTTCCCAGACCAGGACGATGGAACAGGCAAGACACCAGGCTGACAGCCTTGTCAAACTGATTAAATCCGGAACTTCATTTGAAACACTTGCAATGGCAAATTCGGATGATGAAGGTTCAAAACAGCTCGGCGGTGATCTGGGATGGTTCCCTGAAGGAAGAATGGTGGGTCCGTTCAACGATGCCTGCTTCACGACTGAAAAAGGACAGATAACAATTTCTGAGACAACCTTCGGCATTCATATTATTCAGGTACTCGACCGTTCAAAACCGGTCCGCAAGTACAACGTCGGCATCATAGACAGGAAAATAATACCCGGATCTGCAACAAACCAGAGGGTTTATGCCGATGCAAGCCAGTTTGCAGGAACAAACGACACTTATGACAAATTCAATAAGGCTGTCGCCGAAAAAGGGCTGAACAAGAGGATAGCAACAGATGTTGCTCCACAGCAGAAGACTCTGCCCGGGCTCGATAACCCGAGATATCTTATAATGTCTCTTTTCAATGCCAAACCCGGAGATATTGTGCTTGACAACAATCAGCAGGCAGTATTTGAAATAGACAACAAGTATGTCGTGGCATACTGCACACGTGCACAGGAAGAGGGCATTGCTCCTCTCAAAGATGTCGAGAATGATGTCAGGTATGCTGTAATCAAAGAGAAGAAGTCTGATATCATTGCTGAGGAGTTCAGAAGCAAATCAGGCAAGAGCCTCGACGAGATCAGCCGTGAAATGAACCTTCCTGTCCAGGAAGCCACAGGCATCAACTTCAGATCGTATTCAGTTCAGGGAGCTGGAACCGAACCCGCACTCATTGCAGCTGCTTCAGCAGCTCCGCAGGGTCAGACCGCCGGACCTGTCGAAGGTGTAAACGGAGTTTTCATGCTGAATGTCAACAATATTACGCAGACAACGCAGGAAGATGCCAAAGTGATGCTCGACAGGCTCAGGTCAACATTCACGATGAGAGGCTCATATGAGGCATATGAAGCACTCCGCAGGGATGCAAAGATCGTTGACAAGAGATATAAATTCTATTAATCGTTCCCGAAATATAATTCAACGGATGCAGAGACAGGTCTGAGACCTGTCTCTGCGTTTTTGTAATAGGGGTCTCTATCCGGAAAACCTTTCCAGGATGGAAGGATCGTTCATTTCCCTGGATAAACCCTTAATGAATTCGGGAGGGGTTTTATACAGGTCCAGCAGCATCAGGCAATCCAGGCAATAATTGAATTTCGGATCAACATTGAAGCACAGTATACGGCCGTTTATCTCCAGATATTTACGTAACAGAACAGGCAACCTGTAGCCTGGTTCCATATCCATTATTACCTTTTCAATGCGATTGATGTCCATGTCGGAAGTGTCGACAAAGATGCTTTTGTCGAATGTACCTCCTGCTTTTATGCTGAAGGCTTTCTTAGGGCTGACAAGTGCGGAAAGCTCTTCATTCATAAAGTATCTTCTCAGAAATCCTACGATCAGATCCTTTGAATATTTTGAAAAATCGTTACTTATGCTTACCGGGCCTACCAGGTAACGGTACTCAGGATTGCGAAGAAGAAAAAACATGATGCCTTTCCAGAGGAGGAAAAGTGAAAATGCCTTTTTCTGGTATTCTTCAATGATGAATGACCTGCCAAGCTCAAGCGAGACAGACAGGACGTCTGCCATCTCCGGCTTTATCCTGAATAATGAACTTATATAAAATCCTTTTAGGCCGTAAAGCTGGATAACTTCTTTGCCTTTGCCAATCCTGTATGCTCCAACGATCTGATCATTGTCCTTATCCCAGATAAAAAGATGATTGAAATACAGGTCATATTCATCGACGTCGGTACTTTTGTTTGTGCCCTCGCCGATTTTTCTGAATGTAAGTTCCCTGAGCCTGCCTATTTCAGAGAAGATGAGTGGAATTTTAAATGCCGGGGCGCACACAACCGAGTAGTTGCCTGACGAAAAAAGCTCATATTCGGACCTTACGCAGTTGAATTCGGCAGTGAGTGCATCTGCAGGAACCGGGTCTGCAATATTTTCTGCTTTGCGTTTAAGCAAATGAGGGCGGCGGAAGAATTTCCTTGCTTCGATAACAGAACCCAGCGAGTATGTTTTGGCTCTCAGGAAACGGCCATATTGTGACAGATCCCTGAATGATGCCTGTTCTTTAACTGTTACCGAAGATCCAATCCTGATCTTTATTATACGGTTTTTTTTAAGTTCTGCAGGAAGCTCTTCATACCTGAGGACGGGATGAATTTTCCCGATTATATAGGCGAGCCTGGAATGTGTCGCGTGAAAATAGACAGGAATGACAGGGACCTTTGAGTTTTTAATCAATTTTATTGCCGGCAACTGCCATTTCCTGTCAAGTATAGTCCTGGAGATCTCCATGTGTGATGATTCTTCCCCGACAGGAAAAATTCCGAGGCAATGTCCCTGTTTAAGATGGTTTATCGCTTCTTTTAACCCTGAAAATGATTGTCCCCTTCCTTTCGTTTCAAAAGTATTTACAGGAATGACAACATTTTTCAAAGGCTCGATCCTGTGGAGGAGATAGCTTCCCATTATTTTGAAATCATCCCGTACAGATGAGATCATTTTATAGAGGATCATTGAATCCACACCCCTGTAGGGATGATTTGAAACGATAATGAAAGGGCCTTTTGCAGGAATGTTTTTAAGATCCGTGCTTTTCAGCTCATGTTTGATATCGATCTGGTTCAGCAGCGTATTTATAAGTTTCAGCGGATCATTGTCATTCTGCTTTAATGTTCTGTCGAGATGCCGGTGATTGAAAATTCTCAGCAGGGTCTCTGCGATGATAACACCCTCTATATTTAGGTCTGAATTGTTTGGCATAGATTATTTTTCCCCCGGCTAAAGATATTCAAGATTTCGGACAACCTGCTCTTGAATTTGTCCAAAGTACGGCAGCCTCCATTCTTGTCGGGCTAACATTACAGGCAGTTGTTTTTCACCTAGAGAATTGTTGAAAATTATTATATTTGATAAGATTATCTCTTAA
This sequence comes from Bacteroidales bacterium, assembly GCA_035299385.1. Taxonomy (GTDB): domain Bacteria; phylum Bacteroidota; class Bacteroidia; order Bacteroidales; family VadinHA17; genus LD21. Next base: position 6,568 of record DATGWQ010000144.1, read on the forward strand.
CACAAATTGAAAAGGATATTCAGATTTTTTGCGAGTCCGGTTTTCTTATCCCTTTTCCCATTTATTATCATCTGTTCTTTTGTCCCATTCGGGTTTAGAAAATACTTACTAAAGCCGGAAAGCAAAATCAATCTCCCTGAAAATCAATATGTTGTCTATGAAGATCTTGACTATGACGGAATCTCAGAAGAGATTTTTGCATTTTCAGTAAATAACACAACCGCGCTTTCTATCTATAAAGAAGGCAGGATAGTTGATCAATGGAATTTTAAAGGATCGTACGATTTTTGGTTTTTGCACTGCCTGTTCATCTCCGGAGATTCGAATAATGATCATAAGAAAGAGATTTATGTTTTTACGTTATACCACGATACCATTCTCCTCCACTGCATTTCGGACTTCAGCAAATCTGAACTTTCAATCAAAAACAGGTTTATTTCGGCTACCGGGAATGGGCTTAAATCTGCCGATCCGTTTATTATTCCGGCTGAAATGGATGATCTGGATGGCGATGGGATCAAAGAGCTGATATTTGGAATCAGCTCCGGTTTTTCCATATTCCCCAGGAATGTTTTCGCTTACTATATTTCAAAAGACTCCCTAATTAAATCGCCTGAATCCTCATATTTTATCAGCTATATTCTGCAGGCCGATTTCAATAATGATGGCAGGAAGGAAATCATACCATACGGTTATGCGACGTCGAATATAGGACCTGAAAAGGCAGAATTTCACGATCACAGCTCTTTCCTGATGGTCCTTGACCAAAACCTTAAATTTCTTTTCAGGCCAATTGAATTTAAAGGAGAATTCAGTATTCT
>DATGWQ010000145.1:0-10985 GCA_035299385.1 Bacteroidales bacterium
CCATAGAACATTCCTGCGAGCTTCCTGCTCGATGAAAAGCCGGCCTGCTCGAGAGCAAAGCCGAAGCCTGTTCCGATGAGAAATGCAATCAGGAGATCGAGCGATTGAGGGATATTTGAAAAGGGGAACATGTTTTATTAATTTAATTAGTATAGGTAATCAGTAATCGGTAATCGGTAATCGACATTCGGTCGGGTAAGTTTAACCAGAACCCAGCACCCAGCACCCATTATATCCAGTTTTTCCTGAAAAACCATGCAAAAGCATACGCTGAACCGAAAATGACCATCATGGTAACAAACCCGGCAAGTGAGAGTACCGCCATTCCCGAGAGAGCCGCTCCGCTCGTGCAGCCCCTCGCAAGCTGAGCCCCATAAACGAAAAAGATCCCGCCAAGGAATGCAAAAACAAGCCGCCTTGTATTCGAGATCTTCGGCGATTTCTCGATCTTGAACTTCAGCCTTCCTGAAATTGCGCCTGATATAAATCCACCGGCGACTATTCCGAGTATCTCCAATACGAGCCAGTCTTTTATCGGTTTCTGTCCGCCTGTGAAATATTTTCCATAGTAAGCCGATTTTTCTGTATGGGGCTTGTCAACTGCACCGACAGCCGCAACAACACAGTATTTCAATCCTCCGCTTGCGCCAAGGCCTCTTCCGGAAATTACCATTGCCGACAGAAGGACCAGGCCCAGAAGTGTGCCGGCAATATATGGATTCATGTATTTTTTCTTCATCGGAATTCATTAAGAGTGCGATGACAAAAATAAGAAAAAAGAAAGAGGCTGTCAATGTGCAAATTGACAGCCTCCTGATTCTTAAGCTTTCAGATTACTTTCAGTAGTTCGAAGGATTTTCATCCATCCATTCATTTACACCGTCACGCATTCTGTTCCTGAAAGTGAGAGTATCCGTACAATGGTAAGTGTAGCCGTTTCCCGAATCCGTATAGCTGTATTTAAGGAATAGCTTCCTGTTTTGCAGGAGCTTAGCCCTGTTAAAGGCGCCTTCTCCATCCTGGGTGATAGTCCAGGTCGACCCTGCGGCTGCTGCTATCGTTAATGTATTGCCATTCAGAGTAAGAAGCATCTCGTTCTTGCCGGTCACCTGGTCAAGGAACCCCTGTGCAAAAAGGCTGTTGGGGCTGGATGTTTTAAGTGTCCATATCTTTGCTTCCGAAACAGGAATTGTCGTATAATAGGTCAGGGTTGTGTCAGCCTTGCCCGGCCTGTTCACAACTGCTGCACCACCATGCCAGTAATTACCGAAAAGCATGTTCTCATACTTTACGCCGATTACCTCGGTCCTTTTGCTTTCTATGATCGAATCCGCATCCGCTTCCAGTATCCTTATGCCGATTGCATAATTCGGAATGATGGTTGCAGGATCTGACAGGAAAGTTGCCGAGTCGGGCTTCACGGTTATCTTAGCCTGGTGCTCTCCTTTTTTTATCACCATTTCATTTTCGTTGGTGAGGGTGTAATAATTTGAGGGCAGTGGCAGGAGGTTTGTCACGTCTGCGCTGGATGAGCTCATGTAAGACGGACCTCCTTTGATCTTCCCGAGCATAGCAGGTGTGATCAGGCTCTCATCGATCTGGTATGTAATAACACGGTCACGGCTGTTTTCGCGTATTCCGCCGATCTCAACACCAAAATCGAATTTCATCCCTTCCCCGACGACAAAAGTGCGGACGTCAGCCTGCAAGGGAATGTAGACTGCATTATAGTCAAAGTCTTTGACGTAATCATCATAGCATGAAGTCAATGCTGTGGCCAGAAAAAGGACCAGCAGAAAATTCCTGACTCTGTTTATGTTCTTATTCATCATCTTAATTATTGCTTGTTAGTATCTAATTCCACTGATCCCATCCTTCATTCTGCACGAGTTTGCCCATCCTCAGTATATCATCATATGGCAGAGGCATGTACGGGGACTTGTATTCCCTTGTCTCAACTTCCCAGCCAAGGTCGTAAGTGTATGCAGTACCGTCCTTGATCGTTTTCAATCCATGGACAGGCTTGTTGTAGAGAGTGAAGAATTCATTGTCGTCAGTCCACCTGGCCATGTCATGGAAGCGTTCTCCCTCGAAGCACAGCTCAATCCTTCTCTCATTCTTGATCAGCTCGTAAAATGCATCTTTACCGGCTGCAGCGACGCTGTTAAGGTATGGGTCTGCAGAAGGTATTCCGTTGGCGTTATCATAGGTCTTCTGAGTACGGATCTGGGCAATAACTGTTTTTGGGGAATATCCATACAGTGTACCTGTTGGCCCTACGATCTGGTTGGCAGCTTCGGCAAAAGCAAGCGCCATGTGCTGGTACCTGATGTAGAAACGGCTTCTCGGCCTTTTCGAGAAGTTGGATGTTTTCCAGTTTACGGCGTAGCAGAACTTCTTGACATAAATGTTTGTACGGGTATTGTTCCCGAGCCCTGCACGGTCCTTACCGCCATTCAAACCTTCAGCATCCGCTTCCCACGTCTCAAATGTAAAGATCGGGCTTGATGCACCTGCAGGCGTGTAGGTCCTGGTATTGTAGTTGAATATTGAATAGAATCTCGGTTCCCTGTTCAGGAAAGGTTTTGAAGGATCGTAAACTGTGCTCTGGCTTATCGGATAGCCCAGGTTATCGCCGAAAGCATTCATAAATTCGCTTGTTGCCCCTATGTCGCCGCTCCCCTGGAAACCGTTGCCGGTGGCTGCGGCAGGGAAAAGGATCTGCTCCATCGTAATGTCATTTTCAATAAGTCTCGATGACCATACTATGCTCCGGTCATACGGATCGTTGAAGTTGACGAGGGTGGAAGGGTTGTAGCCATCCCCGTTTGGTGAGGAAGCGGTTTTGAAAGCCATTACCTTGGCGGCATATTTTGCGGCTGAATCCCATCTTGCCATGTCATTTTCAGGATTGAACCTCTTGCTTGCCCATGAAAGATAGGTAAGCGCCTTGATGGCATACATCGTCACTCCGTCAACCCTGTTCCAGTTTATCGAGCCAAGAAAGTCTTTCTTATCTGACAGGTAGGCGGACGGATAAATATAGTCCCTGTGTGCAAGGGGGAGATATTTCAACGCTGAATCGCAATCTCTTATGATCTGTTCAACACATTCTTCATAGGTATTCCTCTCAAGGTTGATCTCGTTGAAAGATTCGAGTGGTACGGTAACGATCGGGAAGCCGAGCATCCTGGTTCCGTTCAGTTCCTTGCCGCCGAATTTCTTCAGGAGGTCTCTTTCTGCCCAGGCACGGAGACCGAATGCTTCACCCTGCAGCCTGCGGACAACCAGGTCGTTCAGCTCGGGTTTGATGAGCACTTTTGATTTCAGGCCCCTGTTGTCCTTAAGGAACAGGTTGATGAGGAATGTTGCGTCGTAATCCCTTTTCCAATAATCCCTGACAAAAGATTGTCCTCCGGTTGTGAGCTCGCCCTTGGCAAACTGCACGACAACATCGGTGGTCGAGCGCCTTACGGCATTATCTGTGGCACATTCGAGATAGCCGGTCTCGTTACTATTGTAGTTTTTCGAGTTATAATCATAAGCCAGGTAATCATAGGCTCTTCCTACCAGTCCCTGGATCATCTCATTGTACTTGAATGCATCATCCCTTGTTCTGTCTCCGTTAGGATATGGTTCCAGGAAATCCTCGCAGGAGCTTGCAGCAAGTACAAACAGGGCCAGTGCCAAGAATTTATATTTTATCTTAATCATTTCTGTAATCTTTAAAAAGTTAATTTCAGTCCTCCTGTGATAGTCCTGTTAAGGGCATAAGTGCTGATACCTGCATTTATGTTCTCGGGTTCAACATCCTTTATCTTCGAGACTGTGAAAACATTGGCGCCGCGAGCAAACACTCTCATGCCCCTGAGCCCTTTTACCAGGTTTATTCTCTGTACAGGCACATTATAAGCCAGCTCTACATTCTGGATCTTGAAGAATCCTCCGTCTGTCAGCCTGAAGCTCGATGTTTTGAAGTTGTTGGCTACCTGGTAGTAGGTAAGCTTGGGATATGCTCCGCCCATGCCTTCTTCATCGATATTGTCAAGAACGAACTTTGAGTAGATGTTGTCGCCTGAACCATTGGTAAAATATTTGTTATTAAGCATTACGTCGTAAAAAGCACGGCCCACGCCGATAACAGTCAGCTCGACATCCCTGTACTGTAGATTGAGGTTAAGCGCGTAATAAAGCTTAGGAGTGGTGTGTCCTATAAGCTGTGCATCATTGTCATCGACTACACCGTCACCGTTCTTATCTTCATATTTAAGGTCGCCTGCATGAAGTGTTTCACCAAACTGAGGTACGAGATTGGCTTCTTCATCTGTTGCAAAACGGCCAAGGTATTTAAGTCCGCGAATGCCGTCGGAGGGGCCATTGACAGTTTTCTGATAAGAATTCCTGTAGTTTGGCTCATCGACCTTTTCGATAATAGGATTCTGTGTGAAGGCATTTGCAGCCAGCATGTAGCGCAGTCCGCCGATCTTGTTATTATAGGTTATGCCAAGCTCGACCCCTTTGTAGGAATAGGAGTTGTAGTTCACGGCGGGGAGTGCGGTATTCCCTGAGATTATGGGAGTTGAGTTTGTCGGTGTTGTTATGACATTGAACCGTAATATATGATAGTAGTTGGCTTCGATACTTAATTTATTGTTCAGCATTGAAGCATCGATACCGAGATTATACTCTCTTCTGCGCTCCAGTTCAATGAGCGGGTTACCAATCCTGTTCGGGAATGTCCTGTAATTATTTGCTGTTTCCTTGTAAACCCCGATCCAGTTGCCCGTTGATCCATACGATGTTCCAAATCTGTAAGGACGGCCGGTCTGTGTTTCGATATTCCACCTGTCCCTGTAAAGGTAGGGAGATCTGAACTCGTCATAGGAGATCTCTCCGAATTCTCCCCTAAGTTTCAGGTAATCGATTATCCTGATGTTCTTCATGAAATTCTCTTCAGAGATAACCCATGAAGCGCCTATCGAAGGTGAAACGGAATACATGCTTTCTTTAGGCAAACCGCTTGTTCCGGAGTAGTTGACAACTCCCTGGATGGAATATTTGTCGTTAAAAGAGTACAGCGCCGTGAAAATGCCGGCCTGTTCACGCTCGGGCTCCTCAAAGCCGTTCCTCTTTATTGAACCGATGCGGTATGTTGCGGATGCCTGGAGGAAGTTTCTTCCAAAGGTTCTTTCGTAGCTCAGGTTTTCGTATGCTGCATAATTCTGGAAATAGAAGTCATGAAGGTTGGCATAGTCGGTGGCATCAACCCCGTCCCATGCCTTGGTAAGAGAAGCAATTCCTGCTTCCGGATCATATATCCTCGGGTTAATCCTGTAAGCTGTGTAGTTCTCTGCTTTTCCGATCCTGAGCAGGTTGAAGGTATTGAAATCAATATAGGTGCGTGATTTAAGGCCTTTTACAAGGTTGTCCATGTCCCACTCGAACATGGATGTTATGGCACCGTTCCTGCCTGATTCTGTATAATAGCCGTTCTTAACAAGGTTCCCGATGGGGTTCGTGCCAAATGAGGAGGAGATCCCGTACCAGGGAGATTTAAGCGACGGATCATTGTTTACATACACAGGGAAAGCGACCGGTGGAATAGTCGTGATATCGTTCAGAAGGTTCGGCATCTCGAGAAGACCCATGGCACCACCGCCTTCTCCGATTGTTGAGTTATACCCATAGTTCGGAGAGTCACGCAGTGTAAGGCCTGCAGAGAAATTTACCTGCACCTTGAGGAAGTTGTTTATCCTGATGTCGAGATTCGACCGGGCATTTATCCTCTGGTATCCAGCCCTTGCACCAATTTTGTAATTATCACCTTCGCCGTTGTAGCCAAGGTAAGCGCTGTACTGCATTGCATCTGTTCCTCCTGATGTGGAAACGTTTGCACGCGTGAACGACCTGTTCCTCTTGATGGTCATATCCTGGAAGTTAACGCTCGGATATTGCATGCTGTAAGGATCGTTCTTTGCAAATTCAGCGATCTCCTCATCGGTGAATAGTCCTGAAGTGATGCCGCTGTTCGTTTTTGCAAGATTGTTAAGACGGGCATAGTCGGCGCCTGACACCCATTCCGGGAGCCGGTCGATCGTGTTGACACCCTGCTCGAGATTCACGTTCAGCAAACGCTCGTTCTTCCTTCCTCTTTTGGTCTTGATAAAGACGATGCCGTCGGCAGCTGCAGGGCCATACATGGTCTTTGCAACTATATCGCGGACAAGCGAAACTGATTCAATTTCAGCCGGGTCGAGAGGCATCTCGGTGATGTCCATACGTACATCGTCGATGATGTACATAAGGCTTGTTCCGCGTGAATAGAGGCTGACCTTTTCCGTTGCCCCGTATGAGCCAAGCTTTTCCTCGGCGCTCATACCCGGTGAACCGTCTCTTTCATATACCTCCATTCCTGTAACAAGGCCGGTGAGCGCATTGCGGATATCTGTCGAGGGGTACCTGTCGAGAGTAACAGCATCGAATACGCTTGTGCTGCCAGTAAGCTGCCTCTTCTTAACAGTCATGTAAGGAAGAGCTACATTATCGTCCGATGTCATGTACAATTTTGATTTTACCAGCTGAACCGAAGGATTCAGTGTAAGATCACTGACCATAATAACCTGGGATTCATATCCCGGCTTTGTTATAGTTACAAATTCCTGGTCGCTGCTGAAGGTAAGGTTGACTTTCCCGTTTTCATCAGTTTCGGTATGTACGAGTCCTTCACCCAGTACAATGCCGACTCCTGGAAACGCAACTGAGTTTTCGTTGAGTACTGTCAGGGTGACAGATGATGATTTTTTCTGTCGTGCTGCCGGCCTGTCCTGGGCATTTATATCAGGTGACAATGTGAGCAGCAGCATTAACGCCATCACACCCGGCCATAAGCAAATATATCTATTCAGTATTTTCATGAGAGCTTTTTTTAATGTGTTTTGTGTTACCATACAGGATTGGGTGTGAAGTTCTTCATCTTGTAGTTATCCTCTGTTGTGAAGGGGAATGTGTACATCTCATCTTTCCATGCAGGCTGACGGTCAGCGGGCAAAGGAAGCCTGGTGTATTTAAATCCCTTGGGATATGTCGGGGAGACCGGAACCTTTTCGATGTCCATTCCGTATAGAACCTGGCTGTAAGCAGCAGGTGCATCGAGCCATCTGCGAAGATCGAAGAAATAATGTCCTTCGAAACAGAGCTCGATGATCCTCTCATTTTTAAGCCTCTTCATGAAAAGCTCATTGCTCAGACCCGTCGGAAGGTTTGGCATGCCGACCCTGTTCCTGACTGTATTTACAGCCTGGGCGGCGGTCATTGCTGCACCCGGAGCAGCGCCATTCTCACCGTTGTAGCCGTTTGCCGCAGCCTCTGCATAGTTTAGATAGAGCTCGGCAAGGCGGATTATCGGATCTGTAAGGTTGTAGCTCGATGCGACCCTGAAATTCGAGTCGTAAATGGTTTTCCTGTGGTAATAGCCTGTACGGGTTACCCCAAGGAAAGCTGCATAATTCAACAGCTCGCTGAAAACCTGTTTGCCGTTTACAGTTTCGTAATAAATCTGTGCAGGGTTAAAACCTGCAACCTCGGTTGACTGGTTGTAGATGATGCCCCATGCAAACCTGGGATCCCTGTTTGCATACGGATCCTGCTCCTTGTAATGGCCGAGAGATGTAGCTGCATCCCTGTCTTCCTGGGTTATCAGGAGGTCGCCCCACTTGGTCTCAAACCTGTCGACAAAATTCTGGGTTGGGTTCTCACCCGACATGGCGGTCGCCTGTTGGGCGAACACTGCATTTGTCATCGATTGTACGGAGGTCAGCCCAAGACCGATATTTGCCCCTGTGGCGCCCGGGTTATTGGCATTTGCGTAAAACGACCAGAGCTGTTCATTGGTGCGGGGCACGTTCATGAAATTGTTCTTGTATGCCTGCTTCAATGTGAGTGAGCCTCCCCCCACCTGGAGTGCATAGCCGTAGTATTTAGCAGTGTCTATAGCCTGCCAGCATGCAATTGCGGCATCCTTCCAGTCTGAAACGCCATTTTTATTATTCTGCGGGCTGGCTGCATAAAGCAGTGCGCGGGCCTTCATGCCGAGAGCTGCCGTGCCGGCAGGACGGAATTGTTTCGGGCTGGTTCCCTGCAGATCAGGGTCTCTTCTCATAATACCAGCTTTCCTGAAATACACGTAGGCAGTATCGAAATCCTGTGCAATATTCGTGCATGTCTCATAGCGCGAAAGCCTGGGAATGTCAAATTCGTCACCGCTCTTCAGGGCTTTCGTAAGATAAGGCATCGATCCCCATATCCTGAAGAGTGCAAAATGCGCATATGCACGGATAAAGTGTGCCTGCCCGATAAGGTCATCCTTGTCAACCTGCAGTGCATCTTCCATCTTATCGATATTTGCAAGGGTCAGGTTGCATATTCTTATCACTTCAAACATCGAAACAAGGATAGGCATGTTCTTTGCGGACGTCGGACCGGCAAACTTATCGATGGTACCGCCCATCTGTCCTGCCTTGATAGACTGTGATTCATACTGGCGGCCATTGTCGCTCATATCCGTCATGCCATCCCAGGTATATTCCATGCGGATGGCGAAATACAGCGGATGGGCAGCCTTTATATTATAATCGTTGGTGGTTCCTGCATACGATCTCCGGCCGTCATAAACAGAGTCGAAGAACTTAAGCATGTTGTTATATTTTGAGAAAACCACTTCTGTGGTGAGCCCTGCGTCCGGCGCTTCGTCCAGGTACTCTTCGAGGCAGGCCGGGAGGAGCATCGTCAATATTCCGCAGAAGACTGCTATTTTCAAATATCTTTTCATCTCTTATATATTATCCGGAATTTAAAAACCTAGTTTGAATCCAAATTTGACGCTTGACATCTGAGGATAAAATCCCTGTGTGAAGTCTTTTCTTTCAGGGTCGCCCTCGAGCAGTTTCGTGATGGTCCACAGGTTGTTGCCTGTGACATAAGCCGAAAGGCTGGACACACCCACAATTCTGTTAAGCAGTTTTGGATTGAATGTATAGCCGAGGTATACTTCCTTGAGCCTCAAGTAATTTGCATTCCTCCAGAAACGGTCTTCAATGGCTGTTTCATAGCCGGTATAATATGATGAACCGCCACCCCATACCAGGTTAGGCAGGTTGGCATCACCGACGAAATGCAGCGTTGAATGGTTTGCATCTGGATTTGCCGGTGTCCAGTAATCCTGCTGTGAAGCGTGGATTCTCCAGTTACCGTTCGGGAACTCAACTTCGAATGCCTGGTTGTAAAGCACATATTTGCCTGCGTTGCCCATCCAGTTGAAGCTGAAATCCCATCCCTTGTACTGCAGCCCGCCGCCGAATGAATAGGTGACAGGCGGATAATCGGAACCATGTATGGGATACCTGTCCAGGATCGAAATCTTGCCGTCTGCAAAATAGTCGAGGAACTTGTAGTCGCCGACATTCAGCATGCTTACGGGTATCGGGGTTGTGCTTGTATGAATGTCATCGACAGAGGTAAAGTAACCGGACCCGATCAGTTCGGCCCCGCGTATCTGCCCTCCAAGGGGTTTGCCAGCTTCTTTTGCATATTCCGGGGCGTATTTCGGGTCATCCTTGTATATGATCCGGTTCTCGTTGAATCCGAATATGCCTTTCAGGAAATAGCTCAGGTTTGAGGATATTGTCCTTTTGTAATCTATGTCGAAGTCAAAGCCATGTTTCTTCATCGACCCAAGGTTCTGATCCTTGAATGCGTTTCCGACGGTCATTGGTATTTTTGGGGTAAGCAGCATGTGCGATCTTTGCTCATCGAAGAGATCGACGGTGATGACAAGATCGTTTTTCAGGAAACCGATCTCGAAACCGACATCCTTTTTCCTTGCCTCTTCCCACTGTGCAACAGGGTTTGCAGCCGGATCTTCCTTGATGAATCCCCTTTCGTCCGTGTAGAAGTTGCTCATGAAAAGCCAGCGTGCTGAAGCAGCATCACTTCCGACGATACCGTCTGAATAACGCACTTTCAGCCTGCTGACAAAAGGAACTGCCTGCTTGAAAAAAGGTTCTTCAGAAACAACCCATCCGATAGCTCCTGACGGAAAGAAACCGAATTTTTTACCAGGGGCGAATCTCTCCGATCCGGTATAACCGATATTGACTTCCAGGAGGTATTTATGATTGTAGTCGTATGTTGCCCTACCTACAAGTGCTTCATTGAGGTATGCAAAATCGGTGCCTGCCTCTTTTCTCTGCCTGTTAATAAGGGCAAGCGCTGTAACATTATGCTTGCCAAAGTTATTTGCATAATTGAGAGATCCTTCATAATACAGATCCCTGTAGTATCCGCCTTCCAGCCCTCCGACATTTATATCTATCGGGGCCAGGTTATAGACATAGTATCCCGACTGGCCATTCCTGTACCAGGGGTTCACCCCGGGCTTTCCTACATCGTTCCAGTTGATCTTGTATTCCGGACGCTGATAGCCTGAATAAAGCGTCCTGGTGTTATAATAGGTACTGAAAGCCACCTTGGCCTTGAATGACAAGCCTTTGACAAGTTTATCAAGTTTCTGGTCGAATGCAAGGTCAGTGAAGAGCTTGGAGCTCAAGTATTTATTGAAGTCACCACGTGCCAGGTACGTATATGGGTTCGTGGTAAATCCATTGAGCTTGAGAGCAAGGCGCTCGCCACGGTCATCCGGATAATCAATATCGGGAATACCATTAACAGGATCAGTGAGCAGCCATTCAGGCCAGTATGCAGGGAATGAAGCAGGGGTTGTTGTATAAATGCTTCTCCATGCGGATGTATTCGGCTGGTTCTTTATACCTGTTTCACCGCCTATGTTAAATGAAAGAGTTGTGGTGTTTGTAAGGTTGAAATCAAGGTTGGTACGGTAGTTGAACCTGTCATATTTATACCGGGTGTCGTTGTAACCGTCAACATAGCCTTTAAAGAAAGTATTCTCATTTACATAACCCAGTGTGCCG
>DATGWQ010000146.1:0-1740 GCA_035299385.1 Bacteroidales bacterium
GATAGAAGCCCAGACGCTTAAGGGTTCCTGCCCCTTCCTGTATGCCTGGGATGGTCAGAAATTTGAATTCATCAAGGACATAATGTGGAGAAGCGGGCTCGGCATGCCCCTGGGCATTATGGGAGGCAATACTGCCTATGCTTTTGCCAATGCATCGGACGATTACCTTAAAATACCAGGAGAAGCCCTGAAAGAAGCTGACGGAAAATACAAGCTTCAGGTCACATCGGAATTGTGGGAAACAATTTTTACCGACGAGCTTAAGCTAGTGGCAATTGATCACCCTGATTCGACAGATATTTTTGTGCCGGAACAGTTCTCCCCTCCCCCGTTCCCGGGAATGAAGATTTATCATATCGGAAAAAAATACCTGCCTGTGACCGCAATCGATTCCCATGGCAATAATGCATTGATATTTATCAACGCCAAAGATGATATATATCAAGCTGATTTCCAATCAGATAAATACCAGGGAATAACAGAAATGAAGCATATCGTCATTGATCCCGGCAAAGCAGGCGCAAATGGCAAACTTCTTCTCTTCATGAACGGATGGATATTCCCGACAGATGCGAGCATCAATGTTGCGATATCGCAATCTGATGCTATCAAAGTCATACCACCGGAGATACAGGTCATGAACAGCAGGAACGAATGGATAACTGTAAGCAATCCAGGCTTCCCCATGGGAAAGGATAAGACTGTGATAGTGGATCTTTCCGGAAAATTTCTTTCATCAGACCACAGGATAAGGATTAGGACGAATATGGAGGTCTACTGGGATTATATCTTCTTTGCTGAAGCTGTAACACCGGCCCCCTCCGTGATAAATGAAATTGAGCCTGTATCAGCAGACCTCCATTACAGGGGATTCTCGGCATCGTACAGGAGAGGCGGCCGTTATGGCCCGCACTGGTTCGATTATTCCAGCGTTTCGGAAGAGCCAAAATGGAGGGACCTCAGGGGCAATTACACAAGGTACGGGGATGTGCTTGAACTTCTGAAAGCTCCTGATAACAAGTATATCATTTCAAATGCGGGTGATGAGATATCGGTATCTTTCAGTCAATCCGCACTGCCTGACTTAAAGAAAGGATGGAAACGCGATTTCCTGGTACACAGCGTCGGCTGGGTGAAAGACGGAGACATAAACACTGCGTATGGAAATACAGTGCTTCCTCTCCCGTTTCACGGCATGAAGAGCTATCCTCCATCGGCAGAAGACATATACCCAAACACACCCGAGCTTCAGAAATACAACAAGGAATACAATACAAGGTTAGTTACAGGTGAAAGGTATCTTAACGCATTGAAAACAAAATAAAACTTCACCGCTGGAGTTTTACCCCTAAATCCCCCGAGGGGGACTTTAGATGCGGGCCCCCTTGGGGGGCAGGGGTGGACAGAGTGAAGGAAAAGATATATAGATCAATTGATTCTAATAAAATGATATACTTGTTATCAGGAGCTTTCAGAAGTTCAAGCACATCCCCGTACCTTGTGTAATTGCCCCTGAGGTCCCTCCATTTTGGCTCTTCCGAAGCGCTGGAATAATCGAACCAGTGCGGGCCATAACGGCCGCCTCTCCTGTACGATGCCGAGAATCCCCTGTAATGGAGGTCTGCTGATACAGGCTCAATTTCATTCATCACGGAGGGGGCCGGTGTTACAGCTTCAGCAAAGAAGATATAATCCCAGTAGACCTCCATATTCGTCCTAATCCTTATCCTGTGGTCTGAT
>DATGWQ010000147.1:0-5026 GCA_035299385.1 Bacteroidales bacterium
ATGAAAATAGCGGAAGAAAATCTCAGGTCATTCATTGAGGGAAAGCAACGGAATATTATAAATGCAGATTACCTGGCAAGGTGATCAGCAAGCATTTCCTCGATCTCCTTAAGATTGAATTTATCAAGTTTTGTGATAACGGTGTCCTTCCTGTAAACAGGAGGAATGATCCGCATTGCGTTTTCTTTGTTCTCCGTTTCCATCATGAACCAGGCTTTATGCACCCCGTCGTGACATCCCCAGTCGGCATTAACCAGGAAATGATTGCCGGTGCTGATCAGAACCTGAATTGCATGCAGGCAACTGAGGCGATCCGCCCCGTGCGATACTTCAACAAGATATTTTGACATAAAAGTATTTTTTTTCAGAGACCTCATTCCTCCGGATTAATCCCTAACAAAAGGTTAAGTCAGATGTTCTTAACAAATGTGTGATAATTGTCATTCTGATGAACTCTGTGCCGCGATTTAGGTAAGACTTCGCAAACTGAAAGCTATGTACTCGGAAAAATTCAATATTTTTAGGGAAACTTTGAACCGCCATGAAGAAGCTTTCTTTTACAGTCGTCCTTTTCTGTTTCGTTCTTTTCAGGTTGTCGGCACAAAAACCGCCAACCGGCAATCCTGCAGACTTTAAAGTCAAAACCTGCCTGCATTCAATAGGCTATGCCGGTGTATGGAGGGGACAGGCTTCCCTCAGCCTGGATGAATTCCTGGTAAAAGCAAAACAGCTGGGGTTCGACGGAGTTATGCTGATGGCAAAACGACCTCACCTTTCTCCCCTAGACTATGACAAAGCAGCCCGTGCCAGGCTGAAAAAAAGGATTGAAGAGCTTGGGCTCACACTGGTCGGTCTTGCGGGTTACTCGGATTTTACAGCCGGTATAGATAAACCCGGTATACCCCATACAGAGATACAGGCCGCATACATAGGCCAGGTCTGTGAGCTTGCAGCGGACCTGGGGACAAATATGGTTAGAATTTTTACTGGTTATGAAAGACAGGGTTATCCTTTTGACAAACAATATGCTACAGTGATCGAAGGTATTACAATGGCAGCAAAGGAAGCCCGGAAATACGGAGTCACACTGGTCGTTCAAAACCATCACGACATTGCCCTGCATCATGATGCGATGTACTGGATGCTGAAGGAAATCAATTTGCCGAATGTAATGGCAGGCTGGGATGCATGGTCGCCCACGCTCGAGAACCTTTCCAAAGAAGAGATCAGGGCATCGATACTTAAAATGAAACCGTATATAGTAAACACCATAGCTGCGGATTACGTTACTCTTCCGAGATATCATTATGATAATACGCTCACAAACTACATATCGGACAAGCCAATAATGCGTGCAACCGCGATGGGAGAAGGAATTATCGATTATGATACGTTCATCGGAACGCTAAAGGAAATCGGCTACCAGGGTTATCTTGTTTACGAAATGTGCGAGGTTCTCGATGGCGGCGGATCAATAGAAAATCTTGATGCAACTGCAAAGAAATTTCTAGAATACGTTAAGAGATTCAGGTAATGACATCAGGGCAGGACAGGGTTTATTCAATTGACATAATGAGGGGACTTACCCTCATACTCATGCTCTTTGTAAATGACCTCTATATGCCGGGCGTCCCTTCCTGGCTCGGACATATGCAGGCCGACTTTGACGGTATGGGGCTTGCCGACTGGGTATTCCCGGGGTTCCTTTTCATGGTGGGAATGGCCATACCATATTCAATCAGCAAAAGAATCTCATCAGGCGAGGATAATTATAAAATCGCAAAGCACATTTCAACCAGAAGCGTGAGCCTCATAATCATTGGTGTGCTCATGCTGAACACCGGCCGCGTAAATCCTGATCTTACCGGCATGAGCAGGAATTTCTGGGCATTGCTCATGTATATCGGTGTGTTCCTTACCTGGAATGATTACCGCGACAGCGGAAATAATTTTTTCACAATAACAGGAATGAGGCTTATCGGAATGGCCCTGCTGGCATTTCTTGTGTTCAGGTTCAAATCTGGCCAGCCGCAAAATGACGGATCGCTGATAACAAGCTGGTGGGGAATACTGGGACTTATAGGATGGGGTTATCTTGTGGCTGCATTCATTTATCTTTTTCTCCGTGATAATATACTGAACACGGTTGTAGCTTTTCTTTTCTTCCTTATTATTAATGCCCTCACAAAGGCAAACTTCCTGACCTACCTCGATCCGGCGAGGCCTGTGTTCGGTGTAATACTCGAGGGCAACGTCCCTATGATAATCCTGGCAGGAATGCTCACAGGGCTGCTCCTGAGAAAATATAAAGCTGATCAGAACAAATTTGTTTTCATAACCATTGCAATGGGGATCGGAAGCATTCTCCTGGGCTTTGTTCTGAGGAAATGGTTCATCATATCCAAGATACAGGCAACTCCAAGCTGGGGATTGATATGTAACGGAATCAGCATGCTGCTGTTTGTGATCCTGTACCTTGTGACCGATGTAAAAGGAATAAGATCCTGGGCAAATTTCATGAAGCCGGCGGGTCGGTATTCGCTTACGACTTACCTGGCACCGGATATTTTGTATCACCTTATCTGGATGAGCAGCATTCCGGTTCTGATCTATAAGCAATCGCACGAACCATTAATAGTTGTTGCAGGATCAATAATATGGGCCCTGCTGATGGTTGGATTAACGGCTTTGCTGGTGAGGATCGGGATAAAGCTGAAATTGTAGATTCATGCATTTCGCCCCAACGGGGCTTTTACCCCTATCATGATCCCTCCTACCAATATATCGCCCCTACGGGGCACTGTTTCAGCCCCGTAGGGGCAGAATATTAATCTTCCCTGCTCATTGAGTATGGTGCGGCTTCATCACCGGTTCCTCTCTTCATGTCGGGTTCCGATCCCATCGAAAAGATTAGCTTTCCCCCTTTCTGAAGATCGCTGTGAAGAATATAATTCACATCGACATTCTTCCTGTTGAATCTGACACCCTGAACATAGACATTCTCCCTGCTGTTGTTCTTTACCTCTATCACAAGTTTTTTCCCGTTTTCAAAAGTGAGTGTCGCCTTGTCGAACAACGGCGATCCAAAAACATATTCACCTGTGCCGGGTGTGACAGGGTAAAACCCGAGTGCAGAAAACACATACCAGGCTGAAGTCTGGCCATTATCCTCATCACCACAGTAACCATCGGGAAGATAGCTGTATAATTTATCCATTACCTGGCGTGCCCTGTACTGAGCCTTCCAGGGCTGACCGGCATAATTGTACAGATAGATCATGTGCTGGATAGGCTGGTTCCCGTGAGCATAATTGCCCATGTTCATTATCTGCATCTCGCGGATCTCGTGTATCACCTGCCCGTAGTATGAATAATCGAAAACGGGAGGAACAAAAAATATAGAATCAAGCTTGGCATTGAAGTAATCCTTTCCGCCCATCAGTCCGATCAAACCATCCACATCCTGGAACACACTCCAGGTGTAATGCCAGCTGTTTCCTTCAGTGAAAGCATCTCCCCATTTATACGGGCTGAACGGTGACTGAAATGTTCCGTCCAGGTTCCGGCCGCGCATAAGCTTCCTTCCGGGATCGAAAACATTTTTATAATTCATAGCCCTTTGGGCAAAAAGATTTATTTCCTCCTGGGGACGGCCAAGCTCTTTTGCCAGCTTCCATATGCAAAAGTCGGCATATGCATATTCAAGTGTACGTGCTGCATTTTCATTTATATGAACATCATATGGCACATAACCCAGGTCATTGTAATACTTTGCACCCAGTCTTCCAACGGAAGAGACAGGGCCAACACTGTCGGTGTTTTTAAGTATTGCCTCATAAAGGGTGTTGATGTCATAGCCTCTTATTCCCTTAAGGTATGAATCCGCGATGAGTGAAGCTGAATTTGAGCCTATCATGCAGTCGCGGTGACCCGGGCTTGCCCATTCAGGCAGCCATCCGCTCTCCTTGTAGGTGTTGGCAAGACCCTCCATTATCCGGCCGTTGAGTGCAGGGTACATCAGGGTCGTAAAAGGGAAAAGAGCCCTGAAAGTGTCCCAGAAGCCATTGTCGGTGTACATGTAACCAGGAAGGACCTCACCATTGTAAGGACTATAATGGACTACTTCATTTTTCTCATTGTATTCATAAAAGCTGCGCGGAAAGAGAATCATCCTGTAAAGGCATGAATAAAATGTTCTTTGCTGATCGATATTGCCGCCTTCTACCTTTATCCTGTTCAACTGCTTGTTCCATGCATTTTTAGCTTCATTCTTGACTGTCTCAAAATCTTTCATGCCAATCTCCCTGCTGAGGTTCAGCTCTGCCTGTTCAGTGCTTATGAATGATGAAGCCACTCGCACATTGACCTGTTCTCCCCTTTTCGTTTTAAATCCAAGGACTGCACCTGCATGACTGCTTTTTGCTTCAGTCGAAGAATCCAATGTGTCATTTTTCCAGGTGTGTACGGAAGTGAAATCCTTGTCGAATTCTGCTACAAAATAATTATGGAAGTTCTGAGGAACCCCACCGCTGTTGTTCCGGCAATACCCGATCACTTTCCTTTCCGCTGGGATGACTTTTACCATCGATCCTTCATTGAACCCATCGACCAGGATGAATGATGAATCATTCTCAGGGAATGTGAACCTGAAAATGGCGGCCCTTTCCGAAGGTGTTACCTCAGCTGTTACATCGTAATCGGCAAGATAAACGCTATAATAATAAGGCTTGGCTATTTCAGCCTTATGCGAGAACCATGATGCGCGATCGGTTTCTTTTGTCTTTATTGTTCCCGTTTCAGCCATCAGTGAGAATGCAGCATAGTCATTTATCCATGGGCTGGGTTGATGCGTCTGCTTTATGCCCATGATTTTTACATCATTATAAGTATAAGCCCATCCATTCCCCATTTGCCTGGTCTGCGGCGTCCAGAAATTCATTCCCCATGGAAGGGCAATTGCCGGGTATGTGTTTCCGGTGGAGAGCCTGAACTCGGAATCGGTGCCCATAAGAGGGTTGACCAGGTC